>JAZQCS010000067.1:0-22043 GCA_045546415.1 Clostridia bacterium
ACAAGACATAGAACCGTCCCCTGTCTTTATTTTCATAGAATCGTCACCTGTCTTGCTTAATCCCATTCAAGAAGAATAAACAACCATTCCAGAGGATTAAAAGAACCGCTTATAAATATACAGTGCCACCAATATGGCTGAACAATATTCGCTGCCCTTCCGTCGCGAAGCCACATTACATTTGGTAAATTTAATTCCGATTGCCACTTTCCGTTTATTTTACTGAATTTTGCAACATTCCCTTCGTATTTGTCCCGGCTTACATAATACACCCGGGCGCGATTCGGTGTATATTCAAGAACTTTTATGTAATCAATCTCGCCTATTGTTTCTATGTATTTTACTTCAGCATTTTCAAATTCATGCCCGTATTTTGCAGTAAGTATTTCGCAACGGATAACCTCGGGAATCTGTAAAAAGTTGACGATACCCACCACAAGCAACAGGTTGAAAACTATACATAATGCTACAAGCAGTTTTATTTTCTTCGGCATATTGCCACCTCCGATAAAAGTTTTTTTCCAACCTCAAGGCAAGCGTGGACAAGACATAGAACCGACCCCTGTCTTCTCATAACCCTTTGTTGAAAATGCCGGATTTTCGACATTTTGCATTAAATAACGATATTTCGTTACATTATATGATTCTACAAAAATACAAAAAACCCTTTATTTTTACAAAGGGAAATTTCAAAAAATCGTTCGTCAAATTCTTTTAAATTTCGCGGATGAGTGCAAACCCCTCTGTTATGCGGAAAAATGAGCTTTTCAGAAATTTAATTTTGAGTAAATTCCGGGGTGGTGATGTTTTTCAAAATGACGGATTTACGGATATTTCCGCGAAATCCCCCGTTTTTTCTGTCTGTATTTTTATCACCGCAGAAAACCGCACCGCAAAAAATGACATAATTGAACTTTTTGGTTTACATAACGGAAAAATGTCACCCTATGGATTCAAAATGGTACAACCATGTCATCCTGAACGAAGTGAAGGATCTCAAAACATATCCGGGGTACATTGTGCGTGAGATTCTTCGCGTTGCTCAGAATGACAAAGGAAACAAGCGCCCCTTGCCTAAAGGGGAGAGGGCCACCGCTCTGCAGTGGCGAGGGGATACAGCCCTGCCGGATAAAGCTATCCGGCAGCTTTTCACAGAATTACAATGGTATGTATATTCGTAGTGGCGGGGTTTAAACCCCGCCACAGCATTTTATTTTATCATCTCGTTGAACTGTGCCTCGTCGATTACCTCAACGCCCAGGCTCAGGGCTTTATCAAGCTTACTTCCTGCCTCTTCTCCTGCAAGCACATAGGTGGTCTTTTTTGAAACGCTGCCCGAGGCTTTACCGCCAAAGCCTTCAATTATAGCTTTTGCTTCATCTCTGGTGTAGGTGGGAAGGGTACCTGTAAGCACAAAGGTCATTCCCTCAAACCTGCGGTCAGAAAGCTCTGCCACCTCTTCGGTCATATCCACTCCGGCATCACGAAGGCGGTTTACAAGGTCTAAGTTTTTCTCGTTTTCAAAAAACCTTTTTACGCTAAGCCCCATTTTTTCACCAACATCGGGAATAGCGGAAATGGTTTCAACATCGGCATTTATAACACCCTCCACCGAGCCGAACCGTTGTGCAATAAGCTTGGCGCCACGGCTTCCGATAAGGGGAATTCCCAGAGCAAAAAGCACTCTTGCAAGGCCTGCGCTTTTGGATTTTTCAATAGCCGCCACAAGGTTTTCGGAGGCTTTTTCCGCAAACTTATCAAGAGTTAAAAGCTGCTCGGGTTTAAGAGAATAAATATCCGCCACATCCGAAATCAAGCCGCTATCAATAAGTGCCGCCACATTTGCAGGCCCCATACCTTCTATATCCATACAGCCCTTTGATGCAAAATGCACAATGTTCCGAAGCCGTTGTGCGGGGCAGCTTGTACCGGTACATTTATATGCCGCTTCACCCTCAACACGGGCAACGGGTGCACCGCATTCGGGACAAACCTCCGGCATTTCAAAAATCCGTTCTCCACCCGTTCTTTTTTCCGGAATACTCCGTGCAACCTCAGGAATAATATCCCCTGCCTTGCGGACAATTACAGTATCCCCGATGCGGATGTCCTTATCACGGATGTTATCCAGATTATGCAGAGTTGCCCTTGACACATTTGTACCTGCAAGGCGCACGGTTTTAAGCAAAGCGTTGGGTGTAAGCACACCTGTTCTGCCCACCTGGATGTAGATATCCTCAAGAAGGGTTTCCTTTTCCTCAGGGGGATATTTAAACGCCACCGCCCATTTTGGGGCTTTTGTGGTAGAGCCCAGCTTTTCACGGAGAGAAAGCACATCGGCCTTAACCACCGCACCGTCAATATCATAAGGAAGGTCACCGCGCATTTCCCCTATTTTTGAAATATGGGCAATTATATTTTCCGCGCCTTTTGTAACCGTTCTTTGCTGAACTACAGGGAATCCCCATTTTTCAAGCATATCAAGACCTTCGCTGTGGCGTGAGAACTCCGCACCTCGGATTTGCTGAATATTAAAGATGAAAATATGCAGATTCCTCGATGCAGTAACCTTGCTGTCAAGCTGACGAAGTGACCCTGCCGCCGCGTTTCTGGGATTTGCAAAAAGAGGCTCATCTGCCGCTTCGCGGATTTCGTTAAGCTTTATAAACGCCTCCTCGGGCATATACACCTCACCGCGCACCTCTAAAAATTCCGGTGCGTTTTCTATTTTGTGCGGAAGCCCTTTTACGGTTTTGATGTTTTCGGTTACATCCTCACCAACTATACCGTCGCCACGGGTTGATCCACGGGTAAGAACGCCATCCACATATTCCACAGAAACCGAAAGTCCGTCAATTTTGGGCTCAACGCAGTATTCCACCGTTTCTCCTGCCGCAGCATCGGTTTTAACCACAAAATCCGTCAGTTCATCAAAGGAAAACACATCTGAAAGGCTCTGCATAGGGACACTATGTGCCACCTCGGAAAACTGACCCGATGCCGTTCCCCCCACCCTGACGGTAGGTGAATTTTCATCAAAAAGCAGAGGAAACTCCGCCTCTAAATCCTCAAGCTCACGGTAAAGGCGGTCATACTCAAAGTCTGAAATTTCAGGCGCATCCTGATTATAATATTTTTCGCTGTGATAACGAATGAGAGCTCTCAGCTCGTTTATTCGTTTTTCTGCATCTTTTATGTTCATAAGCGTTTCACTTTCAAATCTCTTTTTATTCTATTATTTTCTAAAAACAAACAAATACTCATGTGCAATCAAAAGAAAATTATATTTTATACTATTTGTTTTCCAATATCCTGTTGCTTTGCAATTATGTTGTTCTTTGATAATCAATTCCTTCAGTTTAAATCCTGCATCTTCAAAGATTCGCATAACATCAAATGACATCGGTACCATGTGCCCTTTTTGTCTTGTATCACCCATAAGAACAGCACAGAACTTGTCCTTTTTAAGCACACGATAACTTTCCGCTGCAACCTTTTTCATTTCTTCAAGAAAATCTTTTACTTTTAACTGCGATAAATCTTCCTCTATTCCATCACTATATTTGATAATATCCGCATAAGGAGGATGGGTACATATCAAATCAATACTACCATCGGGGACAAAATCAAGATTTCTTGCATCGCCTTTTTTGATATACACTTTACCTTTTGCAGGTTCATAATCAAATGTTGTTTTTTCTCTGCATCGTTCGAGTGCAACATCATTTACATCAACACCGATTATGTCACGATTCAAAAGTTTTGCTTCAACAAGAGTAGTGCCGCCTCCGGCAAATTGGTCAAGAACCAAATCTCCCTCCTCGGAATATCTTAATATAATATTTCTTGGTATGTACGGAGACCAATTGCCACGCCATTTTGCATCGTGAGTTGCCCAATCGCCACGCTTTGGAAAAGACCAATGCGTAGTCATTTCAAGTTCAAAGTTATCAGGGGACCATTTTATAGTCTTTTGTTTCCTCATATAATTTGCTTTTCCTCAATATATTTTAACAATTCGCCAGGTTCTAATATATCATCATATTTGCTTTTAACCTTTTTAACCTTATTGTCTTCATTTATTGAATCAACAAATGTTTTAAAATCAATGTTATCCTCAGTCAGTCTGTTTACCATTTCCCAATCGACGATATCTTTAGCTTTAGATGCTACAATTATTTCACTCTGCTCAATGTTTATGGGATTAAGTTTTATAAATCCTATCCCGAACGCATCGCTGAGTCGACGCATTTCATCAAGCAAATCTTCACTATTTTCATATTCTAAAGCTACAAGATATCCCTCGTTTGCCCAACTTGAATTTGAAACAGCTTGAAAGTAATACTCACGCAAATCAGCCAATGTTATTTTTATTTTCATCTCAAAAGAAAATAATTTTATTGCACATTCACTAAATGCTTCAATCAATGCAACCGTACTGTTATTATAATCATCAAAAGGAAAATACACTCCGACAATGTCCGGATGCAACCATTTGTTTTGTCCCTTTTTCTTTTTATCTGATTTTTCGTGATATATAGTTTTGGTATAACAACGAAAATGTTGTTCACTGAAAACATAAGTACTTAACAGTTTATGAAGATCTCTTTCGCAAAACTTGTGTTTCTTTTCCTCCCGTGTTAACTCAACAGCTACGGGATTTGTGACATTTTTTATCCCGAATCTTGTGGGCTTTAATGTTGCCTTATAAAATATATTGTTTTCATTTTGCTTCATATTCATATATATTTGTGCGCCTATAGAGCGCCACGGTGTCAAGCCTGTGGTTTCGCACTTTTCCTGCAATCCATATTCGGCTGATTTTTCCCATATTTCTTCTGCAGTAAGTGGTATTCGCGCTCGTTTAAGAGTTTCCTCGGCAAGTTGTAAAAAGGTATAAGTCATTTTAATTCCCTCATTTCATTATTTTTTCTATTACTCCGTCTTCCAAATCTTTAATGTTGTATACGTGTTCCATAACATCAAAGGTTTCTTCCAAATTCTTTCGTGACGGTATCCAACCTTTGCCATCTGTAAACCATACAAATTTAAATTTTTCAATCTCTTTGGATTCCAACGCGATCATCTTATAGCTTCTTGCAGTTTCATTAGGCTTGGAACCCTGGGAATTATAAAAATTAGTCTCTATACCGTAAATCATCGAATCAGTTTTTACAACAAAATCAAAACGTTTTTCAGTTTTACCTGTATTAGATATTCCTGATAAATCAATACCCCACATTGATTGTATGTTGGAAATGGTCAATTCTTTAAAATATGTTTCTCCTTTCACAAAACCGGCTTTTATCATGTAGGCTTCCACTAAATCTTCCATTGCATCGCCGGTTCTGCCCTTTCTGCCATTTGTATCCATTCCTGTTTCAACACCAGTCACATAATCGATTAAGGAATGAATCATATGATTACTCAATAAATCAAACAAGCCTGTGTTATTCATAAACCGAACATATTCATCGACAGAATAGTTCATATTTTTAAAATTAAATATATATTTTTTCTCGGGATCATTTATAACAATTTCATATTCCCTTTTTGCGAGCAAAATCGGAATTGCCTTTAAAACAGACGGATATTTTGTTACTATTCTCTTGAACTCATCCTCTATATTTTTTACACCTACAAGCCCATTTAAAATATTCAATTCATCTTTCAGTTTATCAACATTTTTGAAGATCTTATCAAAATCCGTATAATACCTCCATGTTGCAATCGTATCTGTACATGTAGAAAACCATTCGTTAAAATCTCTATTTTTCATACTCATATCCCCCTAAAAATTACTAATAAGCAGTTCTTTTATTTTACCTCTTGCTTCACTATTACAGTTAATCATTCGGGTAGCTTCAACTCTTTTAATCTTATAAGCAGAGTAGATTGTATCAAAAAAATCATCTTCCGTATCAGAGTTTTTCGGATCCGAATTGCTAACAACCACCTTCGCACCTTTTTTGTGCATACATCCAACAAATTCAGCAAGCTCAATTTGTTCTTCGTCATTAAATAAGTTTTCAGTATATGCAGTAAAACTTGCAGTTTCTGTTAAAGGTCTGTACGGTGGATCGAAATAAACAAATGTATTTTCATCAATAAAGTTCGCCGACTCTCTGTAATCTCCGCAAATTATTTCAACATTTCGAAGTTTATCCGATACTGCACAAAGATTTTTTTCATCACAGATAAGAGGATTTTTATATGCTCCCATCGGCACATTAAAAAGTCCTTTTTTATTGACTCTAAAAAGACCGTTAAAACAAGTCTTATTAAGGAATATCATCAATGCTGCTTTTTCAATATTTTCAGCTTCATTGCCATTGACTTTCAAATTATTAAATCTATCTCTTTTTGACATATAATATGACTTTCTATCCTCCGACTCAAGAGGCACATATTCATTTTGATATTTGTTAAGCAATGTTATTAACTCTTCAATATGCTCTCTTATCACAACGTATGTATTTATAAGTTCAGCATTTATATCACTTATATAAATCTGCTCCAAATCGTATTTACTGAGAATATCAAAGAGGACAGCTCCACCTCCAACAAATGGCTCTGCATACTTTGTAACACCATTAGCAAAAGGGTAATACTTTTCTATTTCATTTAATAACTGACCTTTACCGCCTGCCCATTTTAGAAAAGGTTTTACAGACTTTTCGTCAGTCGTGTTATATCTTGTACTTCTTGCATCAATAGGCTTTTCTGCATTTCTTGGTATAAGCCACATGTTGCCCAACATTTGTGCATTTGCTATTCTGTTTTCAGAACAAAGAACAGCTACTCGTCTTTGGGATATACCCCATCTGTCAGCAGCTTCTCTTGCAGACATAACTTCCATATTCAAACACCTCCACTATATTATATTCTAAAACTCGAATAAAAGCAATACCAATTTTAAAAAAAATAAATTTCTACTTTACAATTTCTTTAATATAGTGTATAATATAATAGAATAATAATGTAAAGAGAGGAGGGGGCATTTTGATTGAAGAAATAAAAAAGCTTTGGGGCAGCACCGACAAGCTTATGCTGTTGCTTATCTGCGCTGCATCGGTGTTCGGTATAATTATTATTGCCTCCACCACTCAGATTTATGAAACAAGCCGTTTTGTTATTGTTCAGTCCGGTGCCTTCATAATAGGGATTCTTGCAATGTTCGGGGTTATGTTTCCCGATTACAACTCTTTTGCCCCGGTGTCAAAATATCTTTACGGTGTTTCGGTGTTCCTTTTGGTGCTTGTGCTTATTATCGGTGTAGGTGCAGACGAAGCCGGTGCGCAAAGCTGGATTCGTTTTGGTCCTATAGGTATTCAGCCCTCGGAGTTTGTAAAAATTCTCTTTGTTATAACCTTTGCCTGCCATCTTTCCGCGGTGGAGGATTATGTTAACAGTCCTTTCCCTCTCATCGGCCTGCTGGCTCACGCCGGTCTGCTTATAGGGCTTATTCTTCTTCAGCCCGACTACGGCACCGCCCTTGTGTACATTTTCATGACAGTTTGTATGCTTTTTGCGGCTAAAATAAGCTATAAATACATTATCGGTGCCATATGTGCCTTTATTCCAATCGGAACGCTTATGTGGTTTTTTGTGCTGAAGCCTTATCAGAAAAACCGTTTCCTTGACTTTTTACACCCGGAAAGAGACATTACGGGTTCAGGGTATCAGGTAATTCAGTCAAAGGTTGCTATAGGTTCCGGCAGTTTTGCCGGAAAGGGAATGCTTCACGGCACCCTCACTCAATCCGGTACTCTTCCGGCAAGCCATACCGATTTTATTTTTTCCGCTGCAGGAGAAGAATTTGGTTTTGTTGGCTGTGTACTTATAATTGCACTTTTGTTTGTTATTATTTTTAAATGCTTCCACACCGCTCGTCGTTCCAGAACCAGCTCCGGCTCATACATGTGCGTTGGCGTGGCGGCAATGCTGCTTTTCCACGTTTATGAAAACATTGCTATGTGTATGGGGCTTATGCCCGTTACCGGCATTCCACTTCCCTTTTTCAGCTATGGCGGTTCCTCAATGGTTTCCACCCTGCTTGCAATGGGGCTTGTTATGAATGTGTGGGCAAGGTCCGGCACAGCCAACACTTAGTTTTGGTGTGTTTTGGATTGTCATCTTCGCAAAGCTTAATAATACTTAATTGGAGGTTCATTTATGGACAACAGATGTATCGGTGTTTTCGATTCCGGTCTTGGCGGCCTTACCTGTGTACGGGAAATTATGAAGCTTCTGCCCGGAGAAAGCATTGTATATTTTGGCGATACCGGAAGAGTTCCTTACGGTACACGAAGTGCCGAAACCATAATTAAATATACTCACAGCGATATCCGTTTTTTAAAGCAGTTTGACCCCAAGGCAATTGTAATTGCCTGCGGAACAGTAAGCACCACCGCTCTTGAGGTTGCAAAGGAGTGCTATCCCGGAGATGTTATAATCGGTGTAACCGCACCTGCCTCGGTAAAAGCCGCACAGACTACCTTAAACGGAAAAATTGGTGTTATAGGCACAAGCCGAAGCATAAATTCAGGAAAATATGAAGAAGAAATACACAAGGTTAACCCCGGTGCTCAGGTATTTTCCAACCCATGCCCTTTGTTTGTTCCCCTTGTGGAAAACGGATGGCTTGATAAAAAAGCAACCTACCTTGTGGCAGAGGAATATTTAGAGCCTTTAAAAAAAGAAAATGTTGACACGCTTATTCTGGGTTGTACCCACTACCCCCTTATAAAGCAGGTTATAGGCAACATTATGGGAGAGGGCGTTACCCTCATTGACCCCGGCAAGGAAACAGCGGCTTACATAAAAAAAGCCATCGAAAAAGGTGAAATTCAGCCTTCAGGAAGCCTTGCCTCTCACAGCTTTTATGTAAGCGACAAGGTAGAAGGCTTCACGGACATGGCAGAAATGTTCTTAAGCCGCAAAATTACCGGAAGCGTTGAAAAAATTGATATAGAAAAATTTTAGAAAGAATGGTTTTATGGAAATTGAAATAAAAGTTAAAAGCAGTCAGTTTTCAAAGGAAACCGGTCACAGCGGTCAGGAGTTTTCCTGCACGGGAAAGCTTGAGCAAAGAGGCGAAAAATATTATCTCCGTTACCGCGAACCTGAAAATCCTGACGAAACCCCTGCAGATGTTACTCTGAAGGTGGACGGTGAAGCCGTTACCCTGATGCGTGGTGGAGAGGCCCATTCCCATTTCGTTTTTGTGAAAGGTCAGCGTGACACAAGCAAATACATCACCCCCTACGGTTCATTTTTAATGAGCATAATGCCAAAGGTTGTGAAAATTTCACGAACTGACACCGGGGGAGAAATAAGCCTGGGCTACAGCCTTTGTATTAACGGTGACACAACCACCGAAAACAATTTTTGTATAACATATAATTTTAAATAGAGAGGTAATGCTTATGAGAAACATTGTAGAAGACATTAAAAAACAGATTGATTCCTGCCTTCGCTCAGCTTTTGAAAAAGCAGAGCTTGGTTGCGATTTTCCTGAAAATTATGTTGTTGAAAAGCCCCGTGAAAAGGCTCACGGTGATTTTTCCGCAAACCTTGCCATGCTTCTTGCAAAACCCGCAAAAAAAGCTCCCCGTCAGGTTGCTGAAAGTCTTGTAGCCGCAATGAGCTTAGAGGGTACATACATTGAAAAGGTTGAAATTGCCGGACCCGGTTTCATTAACTTTTTCCTGAGCGGAGCTCAGCGCTGTGCAATTCTTGAAGCCATCTGTACAGAAGGCAAGGATTACGGCAGGTCAGACGCAAAAGCCGGTCAGAAAATAATGGTGGAATTTGTCAGCGCGAACCCCACAGGTCCTATGCATATGGGTAATGCCCGCGGTGGTGCTCTCGGTGACGGTCTTGCATCTGTTCTTGACTGGGCTGGTGCCGATGTTACCCGTGAGTTCTATTTAAACGATGCCGGTGCACAGATTGTTAAGCTTGCAAAATCTCTGGAAGCAAGATATCAGCAGCATTTTAAAGGTGCTGAGGCTGTCCCCTTTCCTGAAGACGGATATCAGGGCAAGGACATTACCGAACATGCTGAAACCTTCATTGCAGAGACCGGCGAAAAATATCTGAATGTTCCTGAAGAAGAGCGTAAGGAAGCTCTTACTGCCTATGTTCTTGAAAAGAATATTGCTGCACTTCACCGTGACCTGGGTGCATACAAAATCAACTACGATGTATGGTTCCCTGAAAGCGACCTTTACAAAAGCGGCGAGGTTGAGGAAACAATAGAACAGCTTAAAACCTCTGATTATACCTACGAACAAGACGGTGCGCTGTGGTTTAAATCCACCGCCTTCGGCTTGGAAAAGGACGATGTTCTTGTGCGAAACACCGGTATACCTACATATTTTGCAGTTGACATTGCATACCACCGCAACAAGTTCCTTGTGCGCGGCTTTGACAAGGTAATTAATGTGTGGGGTGCTGACCACCACGGCCATGTTGCACGAATGAAGGGTGCCATGGAAGCTCTGGGCATCAACCCTGACAGACTTCATGTTGTTCTTATGCAGCTTGTTCGCCTTATGCAGGACGGTGAAATTGTCCGCATTTCAAAGCGTACGGGTAATATGATAACCTTAAACGACCTTATTGACGAAATTGGTCTTGAGCCGGCACGCTTCTTCTTTAATCTCCGCCAGGCAGACAGCCATCTTGAATTTGACCTTGACCTGGCAAAGAGCCAGACCAACGAAAACCCTGTTTTCTATGTTCAGTATGCTCACGCGAGAATCTGCAGTATTCTCCGTGTGCTTGAAACCGAGGGTATTACCGTAAAAGCGGCAAACGAGCAGAATTTCGCCCTGCTTACCTCTCCCGAGGAAACCGAGCTTATTGACAGGCTTGGCGCTTTCCCTGAAGAAATCCTCACAGCGGCAGACCATTACGACCCCTCCCGTCTTACCCGTTATGCTCTTGACCTGGCTTCAAGCTTCCACAGTTTTTACAACGCCTGCAGAATAAAAGGCGAGGACGAAGCTCTTATGCAGGCTCGTCTTGCTCTTGCAAACGCAGTTAAAACCGTGCTTTACTCCGACCTTTCCATTCTTGGAGTTGAAGCACCCGAAAGAATGTAAAATATGAAAAAGCTTATACTTTTACTGTTGGCGTTTTCTCTCCTTTGTACGGGAGCTTCCGCCGAGACCTTTGAAAACGGTTTTTATTATACTCCCGGTGAGGGCATTGAGCTTATTTCATATGTTGCCTTAAACGAGGACAACTATGTTTACAACAGTCTCCGTGACCTTACCCTTATGGGAATTTTCCGTCAGGAAAGGGATTTTTCCCTTGCCAATTACCTTACTCTGCCTGATTGCTTAAAACTTCTTTTCCGTTGTGCAGGTCTTGAGGAATATGCCTACTCCCTGGGGGAAAATATGTCCCGCAGAACAGAACTGGGCATTGACCCTTCCCTGCCCTGTTATCCCACCGACGGCTTTTTTATTGCCGCCTATGAAAAGGGGCTCATTACCCACAACAGGCTTATGGGATATTTTGAAAACAAGCCCGGATGCGGTATTATGCATTATGCAGTACGGGGCGAGGTTATTGTGTGGATAGCAAAGCTTTTCGGCATTGAACCTTCCTACGATTTTACTGTGCTTAACCGTTACGGTGACCCTCAGTTTGTGGCCCCTGCCTATAAGCCTTATTTTGCCGGAGCAATAAATTCCGGTGCAGGGCTTGTGGTAAACGGAAGCTACAATGCCTGCAGTCTTATGAAAAACGGTGACCTGGTAAGTCTGCTTACAAGGTTTTACCCCTATCTTTTAAAGGCAAACGGAATTGAAAGCCGTACCTCTGCTGTTTTGGATTGTACCGAAGGAAGAGTGACCCTTGAAAACGGTGATGTAATTACCTTCTCCCAGGAAAATCCCGGTTTGCTTGTAGGTCCTGACTATGCTGACAATATGTTTATGCTTTCCGGAGACATTGCAAAATACAAAAAACTGACCTACTACATAAAAAACGGTAAAATAATTTTTGTTTCCACAAATATCGGAAAGCCTGCGTATACACAATCTGACAGCCACACACTTTCTCTTTATTTTTATGACGATTCTACCGGCAAGGCCGTTTTCAAAACAGAAGCCGGTTTTGAGGAATATTTTCTTGCGGAAAATGCGGAAATTGTCATATCGGGAGAAAATGTAACCCCCGGAAAGCTTACAGAATTTACCGACCGTAGCTTTACGGTGGAAACCGCTTCGGTAAATGAACATTCTCTTAAAACAATTGTTAAAATCAAGGAGATGTAAAAAATGATTCTTGTTGTAGATATCGGCAACACCCACATTGTTATGGGTGCTTACGAGGGCGAAAGCCTCCGTTTTGTTTCCAGAATTTCCACAAACGCACGCAAAACCTGTGACGAATATGCATCAAAGCTTCAGGCTGTGCTTGCTCTTCACGGTGTAAACCCAAGTGATGTTCACGGTGGTATTATTTCCTCGGTTGTACCTCCTTTAAACGGCATAATTAAAGAGGCTATCCGCCTGGTTTACGGTTTTGAGCCTCTTGTGGTGGGTCCCGGCATAAAAACCGGTCTTAACCTTATTGTGGATAACCCGGTAACTGTTGGTGCTGACCTTATATGTGCCTGTGTGGGCGCAAAGGAAAGATATCCCGTTCCTGCGGTGGTAATTGATATGGGTACTGCCACAAAGCTTATGATACTTGACGAAAACGGTGCATTCATAGGCGTTACCATTGCGCCCGGTGTGGAAATTGCCCTGAAAGCCCTTTCAGGCGGTACTGCACAGCTTCCGCAGATTGACCTGGATGCTCCCGCGGTGCTTATGGGCAAAAACACCATTGAATGTATGCGCTCCGGTGTAATTTTCGGCAATGCTTCCATGATTGACGGAATGATTGACCGTTTTGAAAAGGAGCTCGGCACAACACTTACAAGAGTGGCAACCGGCGGACTTTCCAAGGTGATTATACCCCATTGTAACCATAAAATTACTATGGATGAAAACATTATTCTTGAAGGACTCCGCATTATATATAACAAGAACAAAAAATAGAGATTCTTCGGCTTTCGGAGAAAGCCTCAGAATGACACTTCTTTGAAATAAATAACTCCGGTTATTTATTAATAAATTTATGCGCTGTATCGTCAAAGAGGCGAACGGCAGCATTCGTAGCGTGATCCGCTACAAAGGAGGATTTTTTATGAACAAAAGAACAAATGGTGCAATGTCAACCAAAAACCTGGTGATGTATGCGCTGCTGACGGCAATTGTGGTGGTTTTGCAGCTTATTGCAGAATTCGGACCCAAGGTGGGACCCTGCTCCCTTTCCTTTGCGCTTGTGCCTATAGTTGTGGGCTCTGCGCTTTGCGGATGGAAATGTGGCGGCTGGCTTGGTTTTGTTTTCTCGGTAGTTGTTTTGCTTTGTCCCTCAACACAGACCTTTTATGCCATCAGCATTCCCGGAACAATTGTAACTGTCCTTGTAAAGGGTGTTGCTGCAGGTATTGCCGCAGCCTTAGTGTATAAGCTTATTGCCGACAAAAACCGTACTGTTGCAGTAATATGTGCCGCAATTACCACTCCCGTTGTGAACACAGGCATTTTCCTTATAGGTTGCCGGCTGTTCTTCTTTGAAGCCGTAAAGGGCTGGGCAGGCAGCGGAAATGTGGTTGCCTATATGCTTTTGGGACTTGCAGGCTTCAACTTCCTTTTCGAGCTTGTTACAAACATTTTGCTTTCTCCCGCAGCTGTGCGGATTATTAAAATAAGAGAAAAATAAAAAGAAAGGGGGTAATTTATTTATGGGTGAAATTATTTTAATGATTTTTCTTCTGCTTTTCTATGCGATAATTCTTGCAGTAGGCATCGGTGAATATATTACAAGCGCACTCGGACTTTACAGAGCCGCAAATACACATAATGTCAAAAATCCATGGCTTGCCTGGATTCCCGTTGCCGATATGTGGACACTTGGCTCAATTGCCGACGCTGTTGATACAGGCAAAAACCTTAAACGCCGTTGGGCAAAAAGCCTTATCGGTCTGTACATAGGCGTTTTTGTAACAATTATCCCTGCATACATTGCTATGTTTATATTCATTTTAACTGCAGGGTTATCTGGTTCGGATGAGCTGGTCGGTGCAGCACTTATCATGTTTTTTGTGTTCTATGCATTGATACTTGTTGCCGCATTTGTTTCTATTATTGCTCAGGCACTTACCTACATCTGTATGTATAAGGTTTTTGAAAATGCCGTACCCGAAAAGTCACTTAAGTATCTTATACTTTCTTTAATTGTGCCCCTTGCATTCGGTATCTGCCTTATGAAAGCTTATCCCAAGGAAACCGACTCCAAGCCCGATTTTGATATTCAACCCCAGGCTTAAATTTCATTAAAAAAGCGGTTGGACTCCGTCAGGATTCCAACCGTTTTTTCTTTTACATTTTAGTCAACCAGTTTAAACTCTGCATATTCCTCAACGGTACTGTTACCGCCTATGAACACACGGAATTCACCGGTTTCTGCAACATACTGCAAATCCTCATTATAATATTTCAGGTTGTCCTCGGTAATATCAAAGGAAACTGTTACGGTTTCTCCTGCTTTTACATCAACCTTTTTAAAGCCGATAAGCTCTTTTACGGGGCGGACAGCTGTTGCAAACAGGTCGCGGATATAAAGCTGAACTGTTTCGGTGCCGTCAACCTCACTTGTATTTTTAAGTGTTACCGTTGCGGTAATTTTTTCGCCTCGTTTCAAGGTATCAGCCGATACCTTCACATCGGAATACTCAAACTTTGAATAGCTGAGACCGTAACCGAAGGGGTAAAGAGGAATATGGTCAAGATTAAGATATGTAGGACAGAACTTTTCGGGATAAATGTTTTTGAGTCTGTCATCAGTTTCTTTGCGGTTTACAGGTCTGCCCGTGTTGGGGTAGTTATAGTAAACCGGAATCTGACCTACGTGCCTGGGGAAGGTTACCGAAAGCTTGCCGGTAGGGTTATAATCACCCGAAATTACATCTGCAATGCCATGACCTGCCATTGAGCCTAAGAACCAGGTGATAAGTATACCATCCATATTTTCCTCGTACCAGCCAATGGTCATGGGTCTGCCGGTTGTAAGAAGAAGAACAGTAGGCTTGCCCACAGCCTTAACCGCTTCGGCAAGCTTCTGTTGAGGTTCAAACACATCAAGGTCGTGACGGGAATGAGCTTCACCGCTGTGAAGTGAGGTTTCGCCAAGAGCAAGAAGCACAACATCGGCATTTTCAGCCGCTTTTACAGCCTCTGCAATGCCACCCTCAAGCTCCTCTTCAACCTCGGAACCCTTTACGCATATAACATCATAGCCCGCTTTCTCAAGTCCCTGAAGAATTGTAACACTTTCATTTCTTTTGGGAGATGCTGCCCAGCAGCCGAACATATCGTGGCTGTCTGCAAAAGGACCAATAAGTGCAATTTTTTTGTTTTTTGAAATTGGCAGAATGCCGTTGTTTTTGGTCATTACAACACTGCCTCTTGCGGCACGACGGGCAACCTCAAGCTTTTCCGGGCTGTAATGCTGAGCAATTCTTTCCTTGTCAAAATACATAAAGGGGTCATCCATAATACCGGTTTTATACTTGATGTAAAGGTTGTAGCGAACAAGGTCGTCAACCTCCTCTATGGTAATTCTGCCCTCTTCAAGAAGTCGGGGAATGCCGTTTTCAAAGCAACCGGATGCCATTTCAAGGGACATTGTTGCCTTTACACCGCGGTAACCTGCCTCAATCGGATTTTCGCAATAGCCGTGAGGAATTGTCTCATAAAGTGAGTTTGCATCCGAAATGGTAATGCCACGGAAACCGAACTCATCACGAAGAATTTTCTTGAGCATTTTTCTGCTTCCGCTTACAGGTACGTTGTTTATGGTATTAAAGGAGGACATTACTGATCCTGCACCTTCCTCAACACCTGCCTTGAAGGGACGGAGATACACATTATAAAGGGTGTTGTCACTTATTTCACAGTTGTTGTAATCTCTTCCGCCTTCTGCGGCACCGTAGCCTACATAGTGCTTAAGAGTAGCAACCATAGTGTGACCGTTTGCAAGGTTTTCCGTACCTTTACCTCCCTGAAAGCCTCTTACCTGAGCTTTTGCCATAACCTCGCCAAGATAGGGGTCTTCACCGGAACCCTCAGCAACTCTTCCCCAACGGGGGTCCCTTGCAATATCAACCATGGGTGCATTGGTATAGTGAATGCCTGTACAGGTGGTTTCCTCCGCACTTATTTTGCAGGTTTCCTCAACAATGTCAGGGTCCCAGCTACACGCTGCTGCAACGGGAATGGGAAACTCTGTTACAAAGCCGTGAATAACATCCGCATTAAAGATAATCGGAATGCCAAGTCTGGTTTCCTCAACCGCCATTTTCTGCAAATCGTAAAGTGTCTGATATTTATTCTGTGCAGGCAGGATAATTGAACCTACTCTACCCTCTTTTACCGCCTTTACAACGGTGTTGTCCTCTAAAAGTCCCAAATCAAGAGTGTTGCCGATAGGTTTTTGAACTATCTGACCAATTTTTTCGGCAAGTGTCATTTTGCCGATAAGCTCGTCACAAAGTGCGTAAATTTCTTCATCTGTTCTTTTAATCATTTTTAAATTCCCCCTCTGAAATTTATATATGGTTTTAAAGTGCTTCCATTTCTGTTCTGTTGCTGTCATTTTCAAGGCTTGGTTCCTCTTTCCGGATAGCAGGCTCAAGCCTCATAAATTCATCATAATAACGGAGTCCGAACTCGTAAAGTGCTTCCGCGCTGAAATGAAGCAAATCGGGGTTTGACCCAAGCCCCTCAGCGGAAACATAGCCTGTAAGCTCATTTTCCATTGCAATTTTCCTGAATTCCTCATTTAAAACAGGGCTGTTTTTAAGCTTTTCATCCAGGGGGCAATTTACAAGGAAGTCCCCCAATCCGCCAATAAGGAACGGAACCCCCTCAAGGGATAAATCCCTCCTCATTGCCTGCATGAATTTTTCAAAGCGCTCTTTATATGTGGGGTAAAATTCTTCACCGCAATCGCCCTCGCCCTGATGCCACAAAACGCCCACAATTTTCGAGGTGCGTTGAGCAAGCTTTGCCTGGGTTACGGCATTTTCATAAAGAATGCTCCCTTCCTCCCATTGGTCAAGCTTTGTACCGCCGTCCGCACAGCAAATGAGTCCTGCCTCAACACCGTGGTCGCGGACATATTTTTCCGCAAAGCTTTCTGCAAGGCTCACTCCGGAAAACGGTCTGTCCGGGTTAATGGGACGGAACATAGGCTGCCATCTTCCGTTGCGGAGAACTTTTATGTTTTTTGTGTCTATTTTTTTCGCTTCATTCAGAAAGCCTCTGCCTGCCATATTTGACTGACCGATAAGCAAAAATGAATGTATCATTTCATTTCCCCCCACTCAAAAATTTACACTCATATTATACACTAAAAGGGGTTTGTTGTCAATGTTTTGGAAAAAAAAGGTCGTTTTCTCTCCGGTAGACAAATATTGGTGTAATATAGTTAAAATTTGTTCTTGACATATGTGCATGTATGGGTTATAATTTAGGTAAACAGGGGGCAAATCACCCCAAATTTAATTAATAAAGGAGAGGTTAAAAATGTCCGCAAATGGAAATAATCTTGACGCTTTTAAAACCAATCAGGAAAAAAAAGAAATTGACACCACCAAAAAAATCCGTGTAGGTATTATCGGTACAGGCTGGATTGCAGATTCTCACATCATTTCTTATCTTAAATGCCCCGATGTTGAAATTGTTGCAGGTGCTGACCTTGTTCCCGGCAAGGCTGAAGCCTTCTTCAAAAAACATAATGTTGAGGGTGTAAAATGCTACGGTGCACATACCGAAATGCTTGCAGATAAGGATCTTAAGCTTGATGCAGTAAGCATTTGTACTTACAACAAAACTCACGCAGAATGTGCTATTGACTGCCTTAACGCAGGCATCCATGTAATGCTTGAAAAGCCCATGTGTGTAACCACAGAAGAGGCTGTTGAAATTATGCGCGCTGAAAAGAAGAGCGGTAAGGTTCTTACCATCGGCTTCCAGCCCAGACTTGACCCCAACATGAAGAAGATTAAGGAAATCGTTGACAGCGGTGCACTCGGTAAGGTTTATTACATCCAGACCGGTGGTGGCAGAAGACGCGGTATTCCCACCCCCTTCGGCACAAGCTTTATTTCCAAGGATACCGGTGTTATCGGTGCTATGGGTGATATCGGTTGTTACTCTCTTGACCTTGTACTCAGAGCAATCGGCTATCCCAAGCCCCTTACAGCTTCCGGCTACATTTCAAACTACTTCGGTAAGGACCCCAACTGTGTGTGCTATCACGGTCACAGCGAATATGCTGATTCCTTTGATGTTGAAGATTTTGCAGCAGGCTTTATCCGCTTAGAGGGTGACATTATCCTTGACTTCAGAATCGCATGGGCAATGAACCTTGACACTCCCGGAGACACCATCATCATGGGTACAAAAGGAAGCCTTCGTGTTCCTTCCACAGAATGCTGGAACGGTACCTTCTACAGCCCCATGAAGCTTTATCAGGAAGTTGCAGGCAGCCAGGTTTGCACCGAAATTCCTCTTATTCCCTCAAACGAAAACCTGTTCATTCTTAAAATCCGTTCCTTCCTTGATGCAATCAAAGAAGGCAAGCCCGCACCTGTTCCCTCAAGCGAGATTATTTATAACCAGGCAATTATTGACCATATTATCAAATCCGCTAAGGCAGGCAAGGAAGTAGAAGTTGTAATTCCTGAAATCTAAGAATATATTTTCTTGCGAAAAAGGCTATTTGGAAATTTCCAAATAGCCTTCTTTTTGTATTTGCTCCGCAAAAACTTTGCCGACGCTACAGTTCAATTACAAGTTTTTTCTTTTTCAGTGCATAATTTTTTGTTTTTGCCGCACCGCCCCAGGAAAACTTAACATATGATATTACTATATCCGCACTTTGTACCATATATTCATTTCTTTTTAGTATTGAGTATTTCAGCGGGGTTGTTTCTATCGGCGGATACACAGAAAAATCGTAAAGCTCTCTGTCAAAGTCACGGTTTATATACGGCACCACCAAAATGGATTTTATATGCGGATACACGGATTTTAAAGCTTTTACTGTCTTGGCACACAAAAAATCAAAATCGCCATATCCTCCAAGCAAAAACTCTGAAGCCCCCTGCAAAATCAACTTTTCTATCTCCTCGGTCAATTTTGGTTTAACAGCTTCTCTTTCTGTTTCAAGCATTGTTCTGTGTCCGCAAAAAGTAACGGTTTTCATACCTGCTGTCACCCTAACATAAAAAAATGCGTAGCCCTTTGCAGAGCCACGCACCAAAAAACGCAGGGACTCTGTTTCAAAGGTTGCTACACACTTTAAATCATATACACTTATATCACATAAGAGTATGACGAAACAAGAGTGTACGCTTTTTACAAATAGCGTACCTCTTATGTGATATACTTATTCAGTTAAGTGTATTTTATTGATTTAAAGTGTAGCATTTTTATTATAGCATAGCAAAAAACAAAAGTCAAGCAAAAATAAAACCCGCATCCTGATGACTGCGGGTTCTGTCACATATTTGTCGGATTATTCAAAAACTACATATTCATAAGGACCAAGGTGCAGTACGGTTCCTTCGGTTATATGCTCTCCGTTACAAAGAGTGCATTTTTTGTTAACTGCAACATCTTTTACATCTACAGCAATTCCGGTGTTTTTGGTGTTTCCGATAAAAATTATTTCTTCATCGTTTAAAACCCTCTTGAAGGCTATTACGCTATCCTTTCCGGAGGTTTCAAGCCACACCGTTTTGCCAAGCTCAAGCAAACTGCTTTCGGACTTCATTTTATTAAGGGTTTTTATAATTTTCTGTCTCCGCAAACTTGCCTCGCTGTTTTTGTCATTTCTGTCCGTAACTTCAAAATTGCCCATATAAAAACGGTTGGCAAACATATTCAGTTTTGCTTCGCACGCCAGCTCGTTACCTGTGTATACCATAGGAATTCCGTCAATCAGATAGTTTACAACCTCAATTTGTTCCATACCGTTGTTTCCGGCTATGGTCTCGGTTCGTCCCACCCAGTCGGTTACGGTATCGTGGTTATCCATATCCCTGAGCAATTTTGCGCCACGAGGCATTTTCCCGGCAAGGTCTTCATGAAACTCTCTGATTTTTGCTGCAGATTCAGTTCCGCAATAAACTCTGCGAAGTATTTCGTGCCATTCAAAGCAATAACAGGAATCAAAAACAGTAACCATGTTTTCAAATCCTATACCCTCATTTATGAGCACCGCGTCTTTTTTTATCGTTTGAATCCTTCTGCGTGCTTCCTTCCAGAAATCCACGGGAATCCTATCGCCCACATCAAGTCTGAAGCCGTCGGCATCAAGAACCGCAATGTAGTAAACCATGTTGCAGTACAGATATTCTCTAAGGCCTTCACTCCTGAAATCAAGAGCAGGAAAACGATATTCGGTACAAACAAAGGAACCGTCATCATTTTGACGTACAAACTCGGGATGTCTCCGGATAATGGGAGCTTTGGGACCAATATGCATATAAACCAGGTCCAGCAGCACCTTCATATCAAGCTCGTGAGCTTTGGATATCATCTCTTCAAGGTCCGCCATGGTTCCGTACTCCTCATCAATTTTAAAATAATCATTCATACGGTAAGGGTTTTTGGGATTCATTGTTTTTGACGCAGTCTGTCTGTTACTCCAGCTATCGGGGCTGTCGTCCTCTTCAAATATGGGGCAAAGATAAACAATATTAAAACCAAGCTCCTTCAAAAACGGAAGTTCCCCGGTTATTGCCTTAATGGTGCCCTCTTCGGAAAATGTTCTTGGGTTAATCTGGTATACGGCATTTTTATTAAACCACTCAGGCGAGCAAACAGCATTACTTTTCATGGCAAGCAACACTCCTTTCATATGATGTTTCTATTATATAACACACTTTTCCCCTTAAACAACATATAAATCAACTTATTTTTTCTACTTTTCAACACTTTACATAAACAAAAAAATGTGGTATACTGTAAGAAAGGGGTGATACAATGTTTTTCAACGACGGTCTTAATATCGAAATAATTGATGTGTTCCATATAAACAGGCACAGCAGCAAATTTAACACGCCAAAACGCCCGTTCCACATTTTAGCAAAACGGATAAACGGATATACTGATATGATATTTGACGACAACAGTTTCAGGGTAACTACCGACCATTTGATATATATACCCGCAAACACGGAATATACACGGCAAAGCTACGGGGATGAGGAAATAATAGCCATACATTTCAACATTCTGAATGTGGAAAATTTCACGCCTTTTTTAATAAAAACAGACAAGGAAGCCTGCGACCGGGCTTTTACAGAAATATACCGCCTATGGAGTGAACGAAAAACAGGGTTTAAGTATAAATGCACCGCTGTTTTGTATGAATATCTCAGTACGGTGGTTTTTGAAAAAAACACCTCTAAGGAATATGATAAGCTGAAAAAATCCGTGGAATATATAGAAAACAATCTGGCCCGGAAGCTGTCTGTGAACAAGCTGGCAACAATGTGTAATTTATGCGAAACCCGGTACAGAATAATATTCAAAAAAGAATTTGGAATTTCCCCTGTAAAATACATAAACCGGCTGCGGGTAAACAAGGCTGTCAGCATGATATCCGGCGGATATCATTCAATGGCTGAAATATCCGAGTCCTGCGGTTTTTTTGACCAGAAGTATTTCAACAAGGTTTTTAAAGAGGAAACGGGTAAATCCCCCTCCGGATACCGCAAAGAATATCTTTAAAGGGATAGGAAAAAAGCTCTGGAACGAGCAAACTGAGCCAAAGCTTTAGCTTTGGGTTACCCGAAGCCGTACGGGGGTACGGCGAGAGGCGAAGTTTGTTTGTAGCAAGAAAAGATTGAAATTTTTAAGAAAAATCAAAGATTTTGATTTTTCTACCTTTATTTTCGG
>JAZQCS010000068.1:0-7793 GCA_045546415.1 Clostridia bacterium
ATGCTCAGAAAAGAGCGTAATATTGATGTTGTTTCAGTTAGTGAGGATATAGGTGATGATAAATTATCTATCCTTATAGAAGCTATTATCGAAGCAATGGACGAATTTTACAGCATCAACCTTGCTGAAGAAGTAAAAAGAGGAATGACAGAAAAAGCAAAAAGAGGCGGTGTTCTTTCTATTCCCGGATTTGGGTATAAGGTTGAAAATGGTGAATATGTGATTGTTCATGAAGAAGCAGAGATTATACGTAAAGTTTTTAATGACTATCTGAATAAAAAGGGCTTTTTAACAATTGCAAAAGAACTGAATGCTATGGGAATAAAAACACATCGAAACTGTAAGATTGAGAACAGAACCATAGACTATTGGCTTCATAATATGTTGTACATAGGAAAAATCTGTTGGAGTCCAAACGGTAAACGCTCAAGAAACTATAATTCGGAAGATATGATTATCAGCGATGGACATCACGAACCTATTATAGATATGGAAACATGGGATAAGACACAGGAAAGACTGGTTAAGCAAAAAGAAAAGTATGGTAAGTATTATAATTCAGATCGCAAAGATTTATCTCATTGGTTAACCGGATTGTTAAGGTGTGAAAAATGTGGCAAAGTATTGTCTTATCAGGGCGGATACTTCGGTTGTTCAGAGCGAAGCAGAGGAAAATGTGATGGCGTTGGATATATAAAAGCAGAAAAAATAGCTAATATCATTCTTAACATTTTATCCGAAATAGAACTACCAAATGTTGAACTGGAATTTGCTGAGCCTAATTCTGCTCGGGAAGTAAATATCAACGATGACAATAGGATTATATCTGCACAAATTCAAAGACTTGAAATTCGTTTGGAGCGAGTAAAGCTTGCTTATGAAGATGGTGTAGATACTCTTGAAGAGTACAAAGCAAAGAAAAAAGCCATTACAGATGAAATTGTGAAGTTAAAAGAAATGCTTGAGCAAGCTCAGGAGGAAGAACCAAAAGAAGAAGTAAAGCTAAACAAAAAAGAGCTTCGCAGATTGACTGAAGTTTTGAAAGACGCTGATGTAAGTAATATGGAAAAGAACAATATGGCAAGGACAATTTTCAAAGAAATTATAAAGGGCGGAGATGGCGGAAAACGGCTTAAATGCGTGTTTTGGCGGCATTAGCATGAATCCCTCAGTCAGCTTCGCTGACAGCTCCCTTTAGGCAAGGGAGCCGACTCAAACATTTGCAGTACGCTCCACCGTACTGGCTCACGATAAACGCTGCAAGTTTCGGATTGGGATTTTTAATGTTTATCGGTATTTGTAGCTTTTTCTGATATTCCCACATTTTCTAAATCCTCCCCTCTTCAATTTTCCCATGGCCACGGGCCCTGAAACCATTCCCATGAAGTCGAATTGCAATCAGCTGAAGGAGTGATTGGTCCGAAAAGCTTTTCATATTCTGCGGTCAGTTCTGCTGATTTCTTTTCATATCTCCTGAACATATCGAGCGCTTCGCTCTGTCCGGGATGTGTATCAAGAAAGAGATTCAGCTCCTTAAGAACAAAATCTGCGCGCTGTATTTCTTTCAGTATGGTTTGTTTTGCCATATTATCTGCCACGGCATTTATCCTCCTTTATTCCTTTTAAATATTCACACATAGGTAAATCTATCTCAGGAAAAAGAGTTCCTCTTTCCATCGCCTGCTTTGGTTCATAGGTTACAAAATCCGTTTGCGGTTTTACAAAAGCGTAACCGACAACCGGGAAAAATCCGTTATTTTCCAATACGAAAACTCCTTTACATATCAATGGAATGAATAGTCATTCCATTACATATTACTCCTATTTTTAAAATTTTGTTCTTTTTTTTCAAAAATATTAACACAGCCCCCTATTTTAAAAAATTAGACAGTTGATTTTTGAAAAAATTTGATATATAATAAGTGTGATAAATTTCATTTAGGAGGAACCATTTATGCTCTACAAAAAAAATGTGTCAAAAAACCTTTCAAAAGAACTTTTTGAAAACCCCTCAAGCGAATACCGAGGTACTCCTTTCTGGTCCTGGAACTGTGACCTTGACGAAGGTCTTCTCGGACGGCAGATTGACGTTTTAAAAGAAATGGGCTTTGGCGGTTTTCATATGCATTCCCGTTCCGGTATGTCTATGCCATATCTGGGAGAAACTTTCATGAACAGAGTTAAATTCTGTGTTGAAAAAGCAAAAAAAGAAGAAATGCTTGCATGGCTTTATGATGAGGATAGATGGCCCTCCGGCGCCGCAGGCGGTCTTGTTACTAAGGATAAAGCTCTTCGTAACAAATACATGATTTTCCATCCTGAGGATGTCATTAAGGATGACCTTCCCCGCGAGCAGGCAACTGCAGAAGGTAAAACATATTTTGCCGTAGCTTACGACATTGTGCTTGACGACGAAGGCTGTCTTGTTTCCGCAAAACAAATGCCCCGTGACGGCAAGGCAGAGGGACAGGCTTGGTACGGTTATGTTAAGCCCTTCCCTGATAATCAGCCCTGGTACAACGGTCAGGCTTATGCAGATACAATGGACGAAGGCGCAATCAAAAAGTTCATTGACATTACATACGAATCCTACAAAAACTCTGTCGGAGAGGATTTCGACGGTGCGGTGCCCGCAATTTTCACCGACGAACCACAGCTTTTCGCTATGGCTTCAAGACCGTTGCCTACGCCCTTTTCCAAGGAATATTTCGTTCTCCCCTGGTCAAGATTTATGCAGGAAAAATACACCGAAATGTATGGAGGAGATATTTTCGATATTCTTCCCGATGTTATGTGGAATCTCCCCGGCGGCAAATACTCCTGGAAACGCCACAGATTTTACGATTTCTGTGCCGAGCGTTTCTGTATAGCTTTTGCTGACCAGTGCGGCGATTGGTGTCGTAAAAACGGCATTGCCTTTACAGGTCATGTTATGTCCGAGCCCCATTTGGAAAGCCAGACAAACTCCATGGGCGAAACAATGCGTCCTTACCGTGCTTTCCAGATTCCCGGCATTGATATGCTTTGCAACTTCCAGGAACTTACAACTGCAAAACAGTGCCAGTCTGCCGTTCATCAGTTCGGCAAGGAGGCTATGCTTTCCGAGCTTTATGGTGTAACCAACTATACCTTTGATTTCCGTGGTCACAAATATCAGGGTGACTGGCAGGCAGCACTTGGCGTATCTGTCCGTGTTCCCCACCTTTCCTGGGTTTCCATGCAGGGTGAAGCAAAGCGTGACTACCCTGCCTCCATCAGCTATCAATCCCCCTGGCACAAGGAATACAAATACATAGAAGACCACTATGCCCGTCTTAATACAGCCCTTACCCGAGGTAAGCCTGTTGTAAATATCGGTGTTATTCATCCTCTTGAAAGCTACTGGCTTGTACGCGGACCCTTAAGCCAGACTCAGGACATAAGAGCCGATGCGGAGACTGCTTTCAGCAACATCACCTCCTGGCTTATTGAAGGTCATTACGATTTCAACTACATTTCCGAAAGTCTTCTTCCTCAGCAGGTAAACGAAAATCCCAAAGCGGTAGGTGCTATGGAATACAAGGTTATTATTGTTCCCGATTGCATTACCCTCCGTTCCACCACAGTTGAATTCTTGAAAAAATTCAAAGCAAATGGCGGCGATGTACTGTTCCTTGGCAATTGTCCCGGATATGTTGATGCTATGGAAAGTGACGGAGTACAGGAGCTTTACAATGCCTCCGATGTTATTCCATTCAAAAAGCCAAAAATATTCTCAGCTCTTAAAAAATACGCAACTGTTACAATAAACACCTACTACGGCACAAATGCAGGTAATTTCCTTTATGCTATGCGCCGTGACGGTGACGACAAGTGGTTGTTTATATGCCAGCGTTATGCTCACGAGGATCCCCATTGGCATGAAACCTCCAATGGTAACTTCAAAAGCAACGAGGATATTGTTATCACACTTGACGGTACAGTTTATCCCGTTGTTTACAATACTCTTACCGGTGCAACAGAGTATATCCAATTTGAGCACAAGGACGGTAAAACCGTTATAAACAAAAAGCTTTATTCAAGCGACAGCCTTCTGCTTAAGCTTTGCAAAAATGCCGACGAGCTTCCCACCGCTTCCGAATTACAGCAGGAGATTGTTACCCCCATTGTTTCCGCTGCTCCGGCTGTTAAGGGCTATGCACCAAAAAAAGCCGATGCATCCGCAGACGAATACAGCCTTCATACCAAAGTAAAATATCGCAGACATGAGCCCAATGTTGTTCTGCTTGATTACTTCAAAATGGCTCTTGACGGTGATAATTACGATGTAGAAGATGAGGTACTCCGTGCTTACGGTGCAATCCGTCAGAAAATCGGCTGGAACTTTACAATCGGTGAACAGCCCTGGGTTATTCCCAACGAAGAGCCTTCTCACTTTGTAAATGTTAAAACCGTAATTCACAGCGAAATTGATTATGCCTCTCCCGTGCTTGCTCTTGAGCTTGCGGACATTTCCGAAATCACCTGGAACGGTGAAAAGGTAACTGCAAAGCCTGAGGGCTGGTATGTTGACGAATCTATCGGCAAGGTACAGCTTCCTGCACTTAAAAAAGGTGACAACGAGCTTATTGTTAAGGTTCCCCTTGCGCCCAGAACAAATGTTGAAGCTATGTATCTGCTTGGTGATTTCAATGTACGCCTTGAAGGAACTGTTGCAACAATTGTTGAGCCTACCACCGAAATAGGCTTTGGGTCAATTACTTCTCAGGGTATGCCATTCTATGGCGGCAATGTGGATTATGACATTGAAATTGACCTTGAAAAAGCTGCACAGGTACAGATTCACGCCTTTAAATATGCAGGTGCTCTGCTTGGCGTAACCGTTGACGGTAAACGCGTAGGCAATATTGTATTTGAGCCCTACAATTTCAACACAGAAGAGCTTTCTGCAGGCAAACACACAATTACCCTTACCTGCTTCGGTAACCGCAACAACACCTTTGGCTCACTTCATTGGTGCAGCAACCACCGCAGATGGTTCGGCCCCGGTGCATGGAGAACGGCAAAAGACAACTGGGCTTATGAATACAAGCTTTCCGAGACCGGCATTCTGGCAAGTCCCGTATTGAAAATAACAGTTGAATAAGGAGTATTATATGCTTTACAAAAAAAATCTCTCTGAAAGACTTTCAAAAGAGCTTTTTGAAAATCCCACAAGCGAATACCGCGGTACCCCCTTCTGGTCCTGGAACTGCGACCTTAACGAAGGTCTCCTTGAGCGTCAGATAGACGCTCTTAAGGAAATGGGCTTTGGCGGTTTCCATATGCATTCCCGTTCAGGTATGTCTATGCCATACCTGGGAGAAACCTTTATGAACAGAGTTAAATTCTGTGTTGAAAAAGCAAAAAAAGAAGAAATGCTTGCCTGGCTTTACGACGAGGACAGATGGCCCTCCGGTGCTGCAGGCGGTTTAGTTACAAAAGATAAGGCACTCCGCAACAAATATATTGCTTTCCATTCTGCCGATATAATAAAAACTGACCTTCCCCGTGAGGAAGCAACTAAAACAGGCGGAATTTACTTTGCCGTAGCTTACGACATTGTTCAAGACGAAAACGGATGCCTTCTTTCCGCAAAAAGAATGCCTCGGGATGGCAAACCTGAAGGTCAGGGGTGGTACGGTTATGTTACCCCATACCCGGACAATCAGGCGTGGTACAACGGTCAGGCATATGTTGATACAATGGATGACGAAGCAATTCAAAAGTTTATTGATATTACATATGAATCCTACAAAAATGCTGTAGGTGAAGATTTTGACGGAGTTGTCCCTGCAATTTTCACCGATGAGCCTCAGCTTTTCTCTATGGGTGACCCAAGACCCAAAACACCATTTTCAAAAGACCACATCCTTCTGCCCTGGAGCAGATATATGCAGGAAAATTACGAGAAGATGTACGGTGGAGATATTTTTGACATTCTCCCCGAGGTTATATGGAATCTGCCTGATGGCAAATTCTCCTGGAAACGTCACAGATTCTACGATTTCTGTGCAGAGCGTTTCTGTATAGCCTTTGCAGACCAATGTGGTGACTGGTGCCGTAAAAACGGCATTGCCTTTACAGGTCATGTAAACGCCGAGCAGACTCTTGAATATCAGACTCGTTCAATGGCTGAAGCCATGCGTCCTTACCGCGGTTTCCAGATTCCCGGTACTGACCAGCTTTGTAATGACCAGGAGCTTACAACAGCAAAGCAATGTCAGTCTGCTGTGCATCAGTTTGGTAAAGAGGCTATGCTTTGCGAACTTTACGGTGTTACCAATTACACCTTTGATTTCAGGGGTCATAAATATCAAGGCGACTGGCTTGCAGCTCTTGGTGTGACAGTCCGTGTTCCCCACCTTTCCTGGGTATCCATGCAGGGTGAGGCAAAGCGTGACTATCCAGCCTCCATCAGCTATCAGTCCCCCTGGTACAAGGAATACAAATACATTGAAGACCACTATGCCCGTCTGAACACCGCCCTTACCCGTGGTAAACCTGCGGTAAGCATTGGTGTTATTCATCCCCTTGAGAGCTACTGGCTGGCACGCGGTCCCATCAGCCAATCTGCTGACCTTTGCAACAATCTTGAGGAAAAGTTTGCAAACATCACCGGCTGGCTTCTTGACGGTCACTACGACTACAACTTCATTGCAGAAAGCCTTCTGCCCTCTCAGCAGAATGACAACCCCCGTGCTGTTGGCGCAATGGAATACAGGGTTATTATTGTTCCGGATTGTATCACCCTTCGTTCCACAACCCTTGAATATCTTAAAAAATTCAAAGCGAGCGGCGGTGAGGTTATCTTCCTTGGAGGATGTCCCTCCTATGTTGATGCCCTTGAAAGCGATGCAGTTGCAGAGCTTTATAAAGCCTCTGTTGTTATTCCCTTCGATAAGCCTCAGATTTTCAATACCCTTAAAAAGTTTGCAACCGTTGAAATTAACAATGCCTCAGGGCTTAATGCGGACAGATTCCTTTATAATATGCGAATTGACGGTGATGACCGCTGGCTGTTCATTGCAAACCGTTATCAGTACAATTCCGAAAAATGGCATAAGAACGGTCAGGGAGGTTTTACAAACAGCGAGGACCTTGTAATAACTGTTGACGGTACTGTTTACCCTGCTGAATACAATACCCTGACCGGTGCAATTCTTCCAATAAAATTCGAGCACAGAGACGGCAAAACCGTTATTTACAAAAAGCTTTACTCCAGCGACAGCCTTCTTTTAAAGCTTTGTGCAGATAAAACTGAAATTCCCGGTGTTGTTACTTTCTCCGAGGATGGTGAAAACCTTTCCTTTGAGGAACAAATGAAAAAATTCATGGCAGAAAACTATGCCGTAAGTGACAATATGGCTGTTGAAAGCGGCTATACAGTTAAAACCAAAGTTAAATACCGCAGACAGGAACCAAATGTGCTTCTGCTTGACTATTTCAAAATGGCACTTGACGGTGAAAACTATGATGTGGAAGACGAGGTGCTCAAGGCTTACGGTGCAATCCGTCAGAAAGCGGGCTGGAACTTTGCAATAGGTGAACAGCCCTGGGTAATTCCCAACGAAGAGCCTTCGCACTTTGTGAATGTTAAAACCGTAATTCACAGCGAAATTGATTATGCCTCTCCCGTGCTTGCTCTTGAGCTTGCGGACATTTCCGAAATCACATGGAACGGTGAAAAGGTAACTGCAAAGCCTGAGGGCTGGTATGTTGACGAATCTATCGGCAAGGTACAGCTTCCTGCACTTAAAAAAGGTGACAACGAG
>JAZQCS010000069.1:0-26606 GCA_045546415.1 Clostridia bacterium
TTCCTACTTGTCCTACCTCTTCACCGAGGCTCCGAAAATGGCTGCCAACGGTGTAGATTGGGTTACAGCAATGCTGCCTCATAACGCTCCTGCATCCTGCAAGGCTGAAAAAAAGGATCGCGGCCAGAATTGACGCTTACCAAACAACCGGAATCCATAAAGCGGAAGCGCCCAAGGTGTCAAATTCTGATTCTATTTAGCAATAAAGGGGAAATTTCCGGTGTATCTTCATGAAGTGCTTTCAGATGTAAGGTTTCATCTTGCAGCGGCTATTTACCTTACCGGGGTTGCAACCGGTTTGATTCCGGGATTGGTGCTTTCCTTTCAGGAAGAAAAAGAAGCACGGCAGCGGAAAGGGAAACACGAAAAGGAATAAGGGTATGCAGATTGTTATTAACGGGTTGAAATGGAAAGTGTTCAATGCAGAACCGGATTCCCCAAAATTGAAGGATTCAAAGGGTTTTGATTGTTTTGGGATAACAAGCTTCCCCCGCTTGGCTATTTACTTAAGAAATGACCAAGCAAAGGAACTTTACAGGCAAACAGTGATTCATGAACTTGTTCACGCCTATACTTTTTCTTTCGGGGTGCATTTGTACGCCGATGAAGGAACAGAAGAAAGCGTGTGTGATTTCTTTGGAGCTAACGCCGATAAGATAATCACACACGCTAATCTAATTATGGAAAAGCTTTATGGAAAGGGGTGAAATCAGTGCTTACGGTTTCCGAAATCAAACGCTTCATGGATGAAGATGCTTCCAGCATGAAGAAACACTTTGCAAGGCAAGGTTTGAAATACTATGAAGGGGAACATGATATTCTTCATTATCAAATCTATTACTATGATGCGGATGGACAATTGCAGCTTGACAAGTTCAAAAGCAATATCCGCATTTCTCACCCCTTCTTTACTGAACTTGTTGACCAACAGGTTCAGTATATGCTTTCCGGTGATGGAAACATAATCAGGTCAGATACCCCGGAACTTCAAACGGAACTTGATGATTATTTCAATGATGATTTCTATTCGGAAGTCTATGAACTTCTTCAAGGTACGATTTCCAAGGGCTTTGAATATATGTATGCCGTTACCGATGAAGAAGGTAAAACCCGCTTTGAATGTGCTGATTCCATGGGGGTTGTCGAAATTAGGGCAAAAGATACCGATGATAAGTGTGAATACTACATTTATTGGTATATTGACCGGATTGAAAAGGGCAAGAAGGAAATCAAGCGTATTCAGGTATGGGATGCTACACAGGTTTATTTCTATGTTCAAGATGGAAGGGGCAGAATCAAGCCCGATGATGAAGCAGAACTAAACCCCCGCCCCCACACCATTTATACCGATAAGAACGGTAAGAAATTCGGGAAAGGCTTTGGGTTTATTCCGTTCTGGCGCTTGGACAACGGAAGAAAGCAGTTTTCCGGGTTGAAGCCTATCAAATCCCTTATAGATGATTATGACCTTATGGCTTGCAGCCTTTCCAATAACCTACAGGATTTCACGGATGCCTTGTATGTGGTTGCCGGTTTCCAAGGTCATAATCTGGATGAAATGATTCAGAATATCAAGGCCAAAAAGCATATTGGTGTTGATGGTGGTGGAACGGTTGATATTAAAACCGTGGATATTCCCCATGAAGCCCGAATTGCCAAGCTTGACCTTGATGAAAAGAACATTTACCGGTTTGGGATGGGGTTCAATTCAGCACAGTTAGGGGATGGAAACATTACCAACATTGTTATCAAATCCCGCTATGCGCTGCTTGATCTGAAATGCAATAAGCTTGAAATCCGCTTGAAGCAGTTCCTTAGAAAGCTGATTGCCGTTGTTCTGGATGAAATCAACACCCGGAACAAAACGGATTATCAGATGAAAGATGTTTATTTTGTGTTTGATCGTGAAGTTATGACCAATGCACAAGATAACGCCCAAATCGAAAAAACGGATGCTGAAAAGCAGCAGATTCAGATTAACACCCTTCTTTCCCTTTCCAATGCTCTTGATTCTGAAACCATTGTTCAAATGATCTGTGATATTCTGGATATTGACTATGAGGAAATCAAAAGCAAGCTTCCAAAGGGTGAAGATGAACCGGAACAGGATATAACCGATGCCGAAAACCTGTTGAATGGGGCTGGTACAAATGGCGCTGAATAAGCGTGAACAGGAAGTTCAACAGGCAAATCTTGACGCTGAAAAGCTGCTTTTGAAACAACTGCAAGCCTGTTACCGGAAAGCCCAAAGTGATTGTGTTGCCCGGATTCAGGAATTAGCCGGTAGAACTGATATGGAAAACATTCAGGCTATTGTTTTCCAAGTGCAGTATCAACAGGCAATCAAAAAACAGATTGATTCAATTCTTGATACCCTTCAAACAACCCAATTTTCATCCGTTGCGGATTACCTAACCACTTCCTATGAAAATGGGTGGGTTGGTGCTTTCTATGATCTGCAAGGGCAAGGAATACCGCTAATCTTTCCGGTAAATCAGGAACAGGTTGTTCAAGCAATTCAAAATGATGCTAAACTTTCCAAGTCTTACTATGATAGGCTTGGTGAAGATGTGGCCTTTCTGAAAAAAGCGGTAAAGGCACAAGTATCACGGGGGATTGCAAACGGTTCTTCATGGTTTCAGGTAGCACAGGAATTACATAACAAAATGACAAACCCTTTCGGGAACGCTTTGTATAACGCTATGCGGATTGCGAGAACGGAAGGGCATAGGGTTCAACAGCAATCCCAATGGAACGCTATCAATGAAGCGAAAAAGGCCGGGTGTGATATTGTCAAACAATGGGATTCCACCCTTGACGGAAGGACACGTTCAACCCATGCCCGGTTAGATGGTCAAATCCGGGAAATTGATGAACCCTTTGAAGTGGATGGTAAAAAAGCAATGTACCCCGGCGCTTTCGGCAGACCGGAAGAAGATATACATTGCCGGTGCTGTTGCGCTCAAAGGGCGAAATGGGCGCTTGATGAAGATGAACTAAGGATTCTTCAAGAAAGGGCTGAATATTTTGGGCTGGATAATTCCGCTAACTTTGAGGAATACCGGCAGCGGTTTAACATAGCAAGTCAAACGGCAAGCCCTAATTTGCAATACACTTTCACCCCGGCAAGCAGCATTTCAGAAGCGGAAAAGTACGCACGGGAAACCATTGGGATTCCAAATGTTTCTTATGCCGGGGTTGATTTGCGGGTTGCAAACGCTATGAATGAAAGCTTGACCAATGCTTTCAATTATTGCCCGGATATAAAAGACCGTATGCAGTTTTACGGTTCAGCGCAAGCCCGAAACAAGCAGTTAAAGAAAGAACTGGAAGATTACTTTACACAGACTTTTGAAGTAAAGGGATATTCCCCCGCTAACGCTGCAAAATGGGGTAAAAAGTACGCTTCCCGGTTCGTTGGTCGTGTTTCTTCAAATACCTATGCTATGGCCTATTCCGGTGATCTTTCCGGTATGGGGATAACCCCGGAATTAAGGACTATTGTTCAACGGTATTCCGGTATAGCGGTAAATGCTAACTTGGCAAATGATTTTGACGCTTTTGAAAGAAGTGTTCAACATGATGTTTCGGTTGGTTGGCATCCGCAACAGTGTACTTCTGTTAGGTCAGTTTTTGACCATGAATTTGGTCACCAATTAGATTATGCTTTCGGTTTGTCTGGAAATTCTGAAATACAGAGGTTATACTATACAGAAGGAAAAACCGGTGTGGCTGTTGGATTATCACAGTATGCTTCAAAGAATATGCGTGAATTTATTGCAGAAGGGTATTGTGAATATGTCAACAGTTCTTCACCAAGGCCGCTATCCACTGCAATAGGAACAATCATTGAAGGGAAGGTAAACGGAAAATGAACAAAGATGAATTTATCAAGGTTGCCAAGGAAGCCGGGTATTCAGATGAAGAAATTCAGGATTTGATTAATTTCCATGATGAAACCGGGATTCCCTTTTCTGATATGCCCCTTATGAATCGGGATGTAAACTAATCCCCGCATAATCATTAAAACCCGTCTTTTCCTTTTGGGAAGGGCGGTTTTTATATGCCCGAAAACAGGTTAAAGGCGCTTAAACTATGATCTGAATATTACCGCTTGGAACAGCGGATTTACAAATAGTTCCTTGCCGGTGGAAGAAACCACACTTAAAAACAAGGGCAAAAGAAAGGATGAAACCATGGAATTTCTGAAAGCTATTTTGGGTGATGATCTGTATAAACAGATTGAAACAGCGTTGAACACCTACAACGGCAACCCGGAAAACAAGGATAAGCAGATTAAGCTTGCTAATCTGGCAACCGGTGAATATGTCGGGAAGGGTAAGTATTCCACGCTGGAAGCGGAAAAGGCAACCGCTGATTCCAAGCTTGCGGAAGCTAACACCCTTATTGAGCAGCTTAAAAAGGCCGCTAAAGGGGATGAAGGTTTGCAGGGCAAGGTTACCGCTTATGAAGCGAAAATTGCCGAGCTGGAACAGCAGCTTGCAGAAACTAAGCTTGATGCCGCTATCAAGGTTGGTTTGCTTGCTGAAAAGGCTGTTGATGTGGATTATCTCACCTTCAAGCTGAAAGAAAAGGATGAAAAACTTGAACTTGATGAACAGGGCAATATCAAGGGATGGGCTGATAAGGTAGCTGCTTTGAAAACCCAGCTTCCCGCCCAATTCAGCACCGAAAACGGGAATGGTAGTGGTTTTGAGGGGTTCAGGCCGCTTGATAAAAACGGCAAACCCGCCGACAAAGCACTTACCAAGGATGAATTTTTGAAAAGACCTTACCGGGAACAGTTGAAGTTTTACAACGAAAACCCGGAAGGTTACGCTGAACTTATGAAATCTTAAATTTTGAGAGGAGAACAAAAACAATGGCTAACAGCTATACTCACCTTTCCGATGTAATCAACCCCGAAGTAATGGGTAATCTGATCGAAGCGAAGATTGCCGCCCTTTGCAAGCTGCTTCCCTATGCCAAGGTGGACACTTCCCTTGTGGGTGTTCCCGGCGATACCAAGACTGTTCCCGCATGGAACTACATTGGTGATGCGGAAGATTTTGACGTTGAAGCCCATTCCGACGCCGGTACGGAAATGGAAACCACCCGCCTTACCGCTGGTAAGACCACCTTCACTATCAAATGTGCGGGTAAGTCTGTTTCCATTCTCCAGACTGCTATCAATTCCGGCCTTGGTGACCCCGTTGGTCAGGCTAACATTCAGCTTGCCAAATCCATTGTTGGTAAGACTGATAATGACCTTATGGCGGCGATTATCGCCGGTGCGGATGGTGCAACCATTCAGGTTGTGGGCGCTGGTGCTTCCGCTATCAGCTATAACGGTATTGTCGATGCCGTGACCAAGTTCGAGGATGAGGAAGATGGAATTGACAAGGTTCTGTTCATTCACCCGGAACAGGAAGCAACCCTTCTGAAAGACAGCAACTTTATCAGCGCCGACAAGTTCACCGCTGGCGTTGCTGTTCACGGTTCTATCGGTATGATTGCCGGTGCTTGGATTAAGAAATCCAAGAAGGTTGAAAAGCGGGATGCCGTTACCGCTGTTCAGGGCGTTTACACCGTGACCATTGCCGGTAATGTCGCTTCCGGTGACAAGATTACCGTGCTTGGTGTGGAAACCACCCTTGATGCTACTTCCGGTGCTTCCGTTACCGCCGCCGCAACCGCCGTGAAAACCGCCCTTGCCGCTGATACCGGCCTTTCCGCAAAGTACACCTTTACCAATAGCGCCGGTGTTATCACCATTACCGAGAAATCCGGTAAAGAGGGCGGCGCTGTTCCTACTGCTTCCGTGGTTGCCGCCGCAACTAACGTGAAAGCCACTGTTGCAACTACCACCCCCGGTGTTGCCGCCGCTAACGCTTGCTACATGAACCCCATTATCAAGCTTGAACCCGATGATGCCGAAACCGAGTACACCGAGGACGAGCTTCCCGCCCTTACTATCTTCATGAAGAAAGATACTCAGGTTGACCATGAATGGTTTCCCAAGAAACAGCGTCATGATATTACCGCCGCTAAGTATTATGGTGTTGCGGTTACCAATGCCGCTAAAGTCGTGGTTGCCAAGTTTGGTGTTAGCGCCTAATTAACCCTTGGAAGGGGGATAAACCATGATTGTTAATGTTGAAACCTTAATTTCAATGCCCGATTTCCGTGGACTTACGGAAGCGGAATTGACCCGAAAACTAAAGGCTATAGAGTTGGCAATCAGGGCATATACCAACAACAATTTCCAGAACCGGAACGTAAGGTTCACAGCAAAAACCTATTCGGATAAGGTTTATGGAACGTCCCCCTTCTTGCGGGTTGGTGATACAATCCAAATTTCCAAATCTTGTGTGAATGATGGAATCTATACGATTACCGAAATCAGCAAGAAAGGCTTTATCAGGCTTGATACCAACAAACTTTTCATGGTGGAAGATAACCTAATCACCAAGGTTGAATACCCGGTTGACATTGTTCAAGGGGTGATAAACTTGATGAAATGGGAAGTTGAAAACCGTGAAAAGGTTGGTATCAAGTCTGAAACGCTATCAAGGCACACAGTATCTTACTTTGACCAAGATAAAGATAATACCGTGATGGGTTACCCTGTTGCGCTGCTTGGTTTTCTGCAACCTTACATGAAAGCGAGGTTTTGACCATGAAGCGGGTTGGTGGTAACCTAACCGCCCTTTTGCAAGTCAAAGATGAAGGTACAAAAAATGCCATTGGTGAGCGGGTGCATATTTGGGAAGATGTTACCGCCTTGAAGGGTTGGCTTGATCTATCAGCCGGGGATTCAAAGTATTCTAATTTTGATGCTAAAATTCAGGAAAGCACCCACATTTTCATTTCCGATTTCAAAAGCCTTAAAGGGCTTAGTAAACGGTGGGTTTGGAATCCTTTCAGCTTCCTAACCGGTGTTATAGATACCCGGTATAGAACCGCTTGGAAGTGGAATCCATTCAGCTTTATTTCTGGAAACATCAATAACTATGATCTTGATGCACCGGTTGTAGATGTAACAAGCGAAAATGCACGGATGGTAGTTCAAGGGTTGGTGTATGATATTCTTCTGATTGATAACCCAATGAACATGAATGAACACCTTGAAATCTATCTTAGGTTTGTGGGTGGTCAAAATGGTTGAATACACTAACAACAGCGCAAAAGTAAAAACTGCAATAAACACCGCTGTTAAGAACTTTCTAACAGAGGCCGGGGGTGAAATCCAAGCGGCAACAATCCGCAATTCCAGAACCGATACCGGGCAAACCAAAGGTTCTTATGAATACAAGGTTGTGACCGGAACAGATGAAGGAACGGTTTATGTAGGAAGCAATTACCAAAATGCTATTTGGGAAGAATACGGAACGGGTGAATATGCCCTTCAAGGGAACGGCAGAAAAACCCCGTGGGTTTATCGGGATAGACACGGTAAATGGCATAGGACTAAAGGCAAAACGCCTAACCGCCCCTTGCACAAAGCATTTACCGCCCTTTCCGGTAAGCTGGAAGCCCGGTTAGCAGCGGTATTGAAATCAATTTAAGGGGGTAGGTTACTTTGAACATCATGGGTTTTGTCAACGGCAAATTGGAAGCCGCTAATGTTCCGTATGAATACGGGGAATGGAGTTCAACAGTAACTTACCCCTATTTTGTCGGTTCTTATGCAGATATTGATTACAGGTTTGAAGATGAATGTACCATTGGACAGTTTACCATTGACGGATGGGCGAGAGGTTCAGCCGCTAAGTATGAACTGATTCAGCAACAGGAAATCATGAAACGCCTGTTTAGTGATCTGCAAGAAATCGTTGACGATACCTGTTATTTTATCCGGTACGGGGGTTTTCAGCCCATTCCTACAGGGGAAAAAGAACTTTCCCGTATTCAGATAACCCTATACACTTATTTTTGGAAAGGAATTGAAGAATAATGCCTTTTGCTTTCAAGAAACACGGTATCACTTCCGAAACCGTAAAGAAAATGATTCTTGGTGCGGGTGTGATCTATAAGAACCTTGTTTATACCGCTGGTTCTGGCGGTGCAGCGGGTTCTTGGAGCGGTACGGTTCTTGGTGCTACTTCCGGTGGTATTGTTTACCACCATGAAATTAAGTGGTTGGAAGTTGAGGTTGACGGTGCAACAGTGCTTGTTAAGGGTGTTTCCCGTCAAAAGGTTGGTGAATCCGCTTACCTTGAAGGTAATATGACCGAAATCACCGCCGATGTGCTTACAACCGCCCTTCACATGGTAGCCGCAACCGGTAACGATGCTTCCGGTGATAGCAACTATACCAAGTATGTCACCAAGGAAAACATTGATTCCACCGATTACCTTACCAACATTGCTTATGTTGGTACGCTTACCGATGGTAAACGGGTGATTATCATTCTTCCTAACGCTATTTGTTTGGAAGCTTTTGAAATCAACCCGCAGAACGCTAATCAGACTACTTTCAAGGTTCGCTTTGAATGTACCGCTGATTTGGAGAATGACACGCTGGATAAGCTGGATGTGGAAATCTATTATCCGGTTGTTACAGCGTAAACGGAAAGGAACAACTATGAAGGTAATTGTGAAATCCAATTTTACAGACAGATACACCGGGGAACTTCACAAAACCGGTGATCTTCTGGAAATCACGGATTCACGGTTTGCCGAAATTCAAGGGGTGGGGGATTTTGTTGAACCCGCCCCTGTTCCCCCGGTTGAAGATGTAACATCGGTGAACGGTGAATCGGAAGCCCCTAAAACAACTACTAAGAAAGGCCGCAAGAAAGCGGAAGGATGAATACCATGAAAGAAATCAAGTTTGTTGATTTGACGGTTGATAATGTCTTTGATTTTTGTGCCGTGCTGGATAAAATCGGCCTTGATACTATCCTTGGTGCATTTTCCAAAGATGAAATCATTGCTATGCAGAAAGCCGGGGAAGATGTGAAATCTATTGGTATTGCCCTTGCTATGAAGATGGGCGGTATTCTGATTAAGCACCTTTCCGGGGCAAGAAATGAAATCTATACCTTCTTTGCCCGGTGTATGGTTTGGGAATCCGGGTTGCCGGTTTCCCCGGATGATGTGAAGAACATGAAGCCGGGGTTCTTCCTGAAAATGCTAAAAGACTTCTTCAAGAAAGAAGATTTAGTTGATTTTTTCGGGGAAGTTGCCGAGTTTGCCGGTATGGAACAGGACGGTTTGAAGAACTAATAAATTCACGATATGGAAACCCTTATGATTACCTGAAAAGGGCAATCCGGGGAAAAAGATTTAATACAGCGGTCAACACGATTCTTCAAAAGGATGATGAAGATAAATGTTGGTCGCTGTATTTGGCTTGTTTGGGGAATCCATTCAGTGAACAGCAGAATGAAAGCTTTGAACAATTCCTTTCCAGAGTGCGAAAAGGTGAACCGGCAACCGGTGAACAGACCCATGAACCGGGAATGACCGATTCCGAAATGAAAAAACAAGTGCGTGAAGCCGAAAAAATACTAAGTGGTTTTGTACCACCAATGAAAGGGGGTTAATCGGTCATGGAAGTATTTTCCCTTGTGGGAAAAATTGCTGTAAACTTTTCGGATGCCATTTCCAAGATTGATAAGGTTACAGATGCCGCCGATGATGCCGCCGATTCATTAAACGATGTTTCCGATGCCGCCGAAGATTCACAGAACCCTATTAGGGGTTCGGGAAACGCCGCTTCCGATGCAGACGGTAAATTTTCAGCTTGGCAAATGACCCTTGCTAACCTTGCCGCTAATGCTATTCAGGGCATTATTAACAAGGTGGTTGAACTTGGTCAAAAAATCGGTGAATTTGCCGCTTCAAGCGTTTCCAATTTTGCGGAATTTGAACAGTTAGCCGGTGGAACTGAATTGATGTTTGGTGAAGCGGCTGAATATGTAATGCAGCAATCAGAAAGGGCTTACAGAACTGTTCAAATGTCGCAGAATGACTATCTGCAACAGGTAAACGGGTTTGCTGTTGGCCTGAAAACCGCTTTGGGTGGTAATGAACAGGCGGCAGCGGAATTAGCCCATAAAATCATTACAGCGGAAGCCGATATTGTAGCCGCAACCGGCAACAGTCAGGAAGCGGTTCAAAATGCCTTTAATGGCATAATGAAAAGCAACTATACCATGCTGGACAACTTGCAGCTTGGTATTACCCCTACTAAAGAGGGTTTCCAAGAAGTCATTGACAAGGTGAACGAATGGAACGCCGCAAACGGTAGGGCAACAAATTACATGATTGATAACCTTGCAGATTGTCAAGCCGCTTTGGTTGACTATGTAGAAATGCAAGGTTTAGCCGGGTATGCTTCCAATGAAGCCGGTTCAACTATTCAAGGTTCGTGGAGCAGCGTTTTAGCCCTGTTTGAAAACATCAAAACCAAGGTTGGTGAACAGCTTGCCCCGGTGGTTATGGGATTCCTTCAACAGCTTTCCGGGTGGATGGATACTGTTGATTGGGATGCTTTCGCCGCTAAACTTGGTGAATCTTTTGGGAAGCTTACGGAATGGATAGGTTCTATTGATTTCACAACCTTCTTTGATGCCGGGATTCAGGGTGTTACAAGCTTCATTGAAAAACTTGGTGATCTGATTGAAAAAATAATTTCAATCATTGAGAGTATCACCGGATTCATGGACACGCTTCAAACCCTTTGGCCTATTATCCTTGGTGTTGCAACGGCAATAGGGACTTTTTCAGCGGCTTTGAAAATCGTTGACATTATCAAGAATGTTGCAACGGCGCTTAAAGCACTTTGGGCGGTTCTTGCCGCTAATCCCATTCTTGCTATTGTGGCTTTGATTGCCGGGTTGATTGTTTACTTTGTGAACCTTTGGAACACCAATGAAGAATTTAGGAACAAGGTAATTGAAATCTGGAACGCCGTGAAAACCGCTATTTCAAATGCGGTTTCTGCTATCAAAAACGCCGTTACAAACGCTTGGAACGCTATCAAAAATACCGTGACAACTATCACGGAAGGTATCAAAAACACAGCTACAAACCTTTGGAACGGTATCAAGGATGCCATTTCAAACGCCGTTGAAGGGGCAAAGAACAAAGTTACCAATACCCTTAATGCCATAAAATCAACTTTTTCAACCGTGTTCAATGGAATCAAATCTTTCCTTTCGCCGGTGGTTGATTGGTTAAAGGGTATCTTCAACTTTGAATGGAGCTTACCCCATATCAAGCTTCCGCATTTCAGCATTTCCGGTAGCTTTAGCCTTAATCCCCCTTCTATTCCGCATTTCAGTGTTTCTTGGTATAAACAGGCTATGGATGATGGCATGATTCTTAATCAGCCTACAATTTTTGGGTTCAATCCTAAAACAAATCAGTTCTTAGCCGGTGGGGAAGCTGGAAGTGAAGCGGTAGTTGGTACGGAATCCCTTGTAAGCATGATTCGGGATGCTGTTTCCGGTGAAGATGGTGAAGTTGTGGAAGTGCTTACTTTCCAGCTTGAAAGGCTGTTTGATCTGCTTTCTTATTATCTTCCCGCTTTGGCAAGTCTGAAAGTGCTGCTTGATTCCGGGGCGCTGGTCGGTGAATTGGTTGCTGATATGGATGATGAATTAGGCAACCGCTACAAACAGAAAGAAAGGGGTGTTTTAGCTTGAAAGGGATAATGTTTGGAAGTAAACATTCCTATGATGATCTTGATTTGATCTTGAATAGCAAAGAAATACCCCTTCCAGAACCTAAAACCTATATCCTTGATGTTCCCGGTGCTGATGGTTCATTAGACCTTTCAACCGCTTTAACGGATGGTCAGATGAAGTATAAGAACCGGGAACTTCAATTTAATTTCACGATAAATAAACCCTTTGAACAGTGGGAACAGGTGAAAAGCAAAGTTGCCGCTTTCCTTCATGGAAAAATCATGGAAGTTCGGGTTGAAGCGGATGAAGGGTATTTTTACTATGGGCGCTGTTGGATAAGCAAACAGGCCACAAAGACCCCCAAAGCAACCTTGACCATTTCCGTTGATGCAGACCCTTACAAGTATGATGATCTCAATTCAGAAGAAAGAACTGAATGGGAAGGGTTTGACGGTAACCCCCTTGAATGGGATGCTGAAATCACGGTTGCAACCGATACAACCACCATTGTTCCCCCGCAAAAGATGAAAGTTGTGCCTACAATCAATGTTTCCGCTGATATGACCCTTGTATATAAGACAGCACAACACGCTTTGTATGAAGGGGATAATATCATTCCTTCCGTTGTCCTTTCGGAAGCACAAGCGGATAACACACTTGAATTTCTTGGAACAGGCACGGCAACAATCAAATTCCGTGGGGGTGTGCTGTAATGTATCAGATTTCTTGTGATGGATACATTCTTCATGATGTAAGACTTGATAAGAAATACCGGGTGTTCAAACCAAAGTGTGAACTTGAAGTGAATACCGCTGGTAAGCTTACCTTTAATATTGCACCTTCACACCCCTACTATGACAAGATAAACAAGCTTTCAAGTGTGATTCAGCTTACACAGGATGGGGAATGGGTGTTTTCCGGTAGGGTGCTGAATGATGAAAAGGATTTTCACAATGTTAAGCACGTTGAATGTGAAGGGGAGCTTTGTTATTTAGGTGATTCAAACCAACATACCGCTGAATACCATGATACTTCTGTTTCCGATTACTTCACCGCTATTATCACCAAGCATAATCAACAGGTGGAAGCTAAGAAACAGTTCACGGTTGGAACGGTCAATGTAACAGACCCCAATGATTCCCTTTACCGGTTTTCCAATTATGAAAGCACCCTTGACACCATAAAGGATAAGCTTGTTTCCCGGCTTGGTGGTTATGTAAGAACCCGTCACAGCAACGGGATTACTTACATTGACTATGTTTCTTCCTATGGGAATGTAAATAATCAGGAAATCAACTTTGGTAAAAACCTTCTGGATTTGAAGCAGTATATCAAGGGGGAAGATATAGCAACCGCTATTATTCCCCTTGGTGCTGTTATGTACGATTCAGAAACCGGAACGGAAAGCCGCTTGACCATTGAAAGTGTGAATAGCGGGGTTGATTATGTCTATGATGCGGATGCCGTTTCCGTGTTTGGCTGGATTTTTGCGGTTAAGAAGTGGGATGATGTAACAGTTGCCGCTAACCTGAAAACCAAAGCACATGCGGAATTAGCGGTAAGAAAGCTGCTTGCAATCAGGCTTGAATTGAACGCCGTTGATCTTCACTTGTTAGATGTGGAGATTGAGCGGATAAAGCTTGGTGATACTATCCGGGTTATCAGTGAACCCCATAACTTAGATAGATATTTGATGGTTTCCAAAATGACCATTGATATTGAAAACCCGGCTAAAAATTCCATTGTCTTAGGCTATACCACAAGCAGCTTAACAGACCTAACCAACAAAGATGATATTGAAGAAAAGGTTTCTCAAATCATTATTGATTTGGGGGTACAACAGGAAATCACCAATATCAAGAATGAGATTCAGACCTTTCAAACTTCCCTTGAACAAACTTCTGATTCTATCCTTGCAAGCGTTTCTTCAAACTATGCTTCAAAAAGTGAGCTGCAACAGGTAAATTCCCAGCTTACAACCCAGCTTGGAATTTATAACAATAATATTGAAATGAGGTTTACAACCTTTCAATCCGATGTTGAAGAAATTGAAGGTATCATAACTTCAAATCAGCAGTTGCTTGAAGAATACATAAGGTTTCAGGGCGCTTTGATCGAATTGGGAAGGGTGGGAAATAGCTTTGTTGCCAAGCTTTCAAATGAAAAGCTTGCTTTCCTACAGGACAATGTTGAAATTGCTTATATAAGCAATAATAAGCTTTATATAACAGATGCAGAGGTGAAGAACAAGCTTACTATTGGTAATGCTACTAACGGTTACTTTGACTTCATCCCCCGTGCGAATGGTAACCTTTCCCTGAAATGGAGGGCTAACTAAATGGCAAGTTCAGGTTATTGTGATACCCCGGAATATAAAGGGTTAAAACTTAGGTTTGCTTGGACACAAACCCCGGATGTGAATAATAACAGGTCGGTCATTTCATGGACTATAACCGGTATCATTGATTATGGTTATGTTGTCTGTTCAGAAATGAACCTTGTTGTTAATAACACAAGCGTTTATTCCTTGCCGCAAAGCAACCATGTTGAAGTTCGGAATGGTACGCAGTTTGCAAGCGGTTCATTCTATATGAATCATGCTTCCGATGGAACTGCAACAATGACGGTTGATTGTGGTGTTGGTGTTTATGAATGGGCTATTAACAAACACGCAACCGGAACTTGGACGCTTGACCCTATCGGGGGTGCTTCAACTATTTCTGTTTCCGGAGATTTCACCATGGGTGTAAATGGAATGGTTACCATTACAAGAGCAAGCAGCGCATACACCCACACTATCACTTATACCTTTGGCAATGCTTCCGGTACAATCTACACCAAAACAAGCTATACTTCTTTTACTTGGATGCCCCCGCTTACCCTTGCAAATCAGATACCAAACAGCACAAGCGGAACAGGAACGCTTACTTGTTATACCTACTATGGAAACACCTTAGTTGGAAGTTCAACTTGTACCTTTACCGCAAATGTTCCCGCTTCCGTTGTCCCGTCAATCAGCAGCTTCACAGCAACACGGGTGAACAATTCTGTTCCTTCTTCATGGGGGATTTATGTTCAAAACAAATCACAGTGTTATCTTGAAGCTTCCGCTTCCGGTTCTTACAGTTCAACCATAAGAAGCTATGCAATTAAACAGGGTGATACAACGCTTTCTTCCAATTCCTATGTCACCACCCCGGTTTTAGCTGTTGCCGGTTCTATCACTTATACGGTGATCGTAACAGACAGCAGAGGAAGAACGGCAAGCGCAACCGTAACAATCACAGTTGAAGCTTATTTGACCCCATACGCCACAAACATTCTTTCCCAAAGATGCCTTTCAAATGGAACGGTAAGTGATGAAGGTACTTATATCAAAACCGTTGCAACCATAAATTACACTTCATTTTCCGGTAAAAACAGTTGTACCACTAAGCTTTATTATAAGCGGTCAGATTCCCAAAGTTGGACGCTTTACGGAAACTATACTTCTGGAACAACCGTGATTATCAATGCTTCCGCAAGCGTGGATTATTCCTATGAAGTCATGTATGAAATGGTTGATTCCCTTACAACCGTGCAAAGGGTTGATGAAGTATCTTCCGGGTTTACCACCATGGACTTTAGGAAAGGGGGAAGGGGTGTAGCTATTGGAAAGGTTGCGGAACAGGATGATTTGTTTGATGTGGCCTTAAACGCAAAATTTCATGGAAGTTTAATCATTGTTGAAAACGGAATTGCTTATGATGTTTTGGCAAAGATTAAACAAATTTAACAGAAAGGAAATGAAACATGGCGAACATTCAGCCCTATCTTGATGAAATTTCCAATGCCGTATATGGCGAGGAAGTCAGGGGTTCTATCATTAACGCCTTGAAGAAGGTGAATGATGATAATGAATCTTACATCGAAATCAAGCAAGAAATTCTTGATGCCAAGGATGATATTGATGAAAAGGTACAGGAATTTGAAGATTGCCTTGATGCCGCCGAAACCGCCCAAGCTAACCTTAACGGGGCTATTCAGAGTGGTAACACACTGAAACAGGGCTTGGATGCGGATATTGTTGATGCAACCACCCTTAAAAATTCCCTTGAAGCCTTGGAAAGTGCTTCCACACAGATTGTGAATGATCTGGAAACCGCTAAAGGCAATGCAGAAACCGCAAAGACCGCCTTGGACGGTAGCATTAACACAGCAACTACTAAGAAAACCGCTCTTGATGGAAGTATCAGTGAAGCAGCCGGGAAAAAGTCTGATTTGGATTCTTCCATTGCAACAGGAAACACGCTTAAACAGGGGCTTGATTCTGATATTGCAGCCGGTACAACCCTGAAACAAGGTTTGGATTCAGATATTTCCACTGGAAACGCGCTTAAACAGGGATTGGATGCCGACATTTCACAGGGAACAACCCTTAAAGGCAACCTTGATACTTCCATTCAGAACGCCGGTACAGCGAAAACAAGCCTTGACGGTTCAATCACTGAATCCGGTACTAAGAAAACTGCTTTGGATGGAAGCATTGCGGAAGCTGGAACAAAGAAAACCGCCCTTGACGGTTCTATTTCCGATGCAACCACCCTTAAAACAAACCTTGATGGAAGCATTTCAACCGGTAATACCTTGAAAGGTAATCTTGATACCGCAAACGGTACGGCAGAAGATAACATTGCTGATCTTGCCGCCCGGAACGCCGCCGCCACACAGAATATCAGTGATCTTCATGAAGCTATGGAAGATGCCGGGGAAATCCTTACCGGGGTGGAAGATATTAAAGCCTACATTGGTTACCCGGATGAAGATATTGTTGGTGTTCAGGTCGATTATCAGAACAAGACTTATTCCCGGCTTGCCGGTGCTTATGGTTTTGTTCCCGGTTCGGACTTCAACGCCTATCCTTTCTATGGTAACCGCCGCCGCTGCAATGTTGCCGATGATGGTACAATCAATGCCTATTATGGGGATGCTTCCTATACGGAAGATGGTTCTAATGGTCAGGTAATGGTTTATCAACCCAAGTTTTATTACAAGGTTGTTCCGCTCAAGTTGGAAGCCCAAAGTGATGGGGTTGGTTATCACCTTAGAAAAGCCAACTATTACCTTTCCGCAACTGCTAAAGAAGGGTTCAAGCTTCACCCGGCTTTTTATGATGCAAGCGGTAACCCGGTTGATTACATCCTTCTTCCCGCTTATGAAGGTTGCCTTTATGATGTTTCCGCAAGCGCCTATAACACCAACGATGCACAGAACGGAGATTTCACCGCCACAACCGGTGATAAGCTTTCTTCCATTGCCGGTGTAAAACCCGCTTCCGGTTTGACCCAGCAGCTTACCCGTCCCAATGTTGAAGTTGTCGCACAGAACCGGGGTACAGGCTGGCACGGGTACACTATCAAGGCCGCTTCCGCTAACCAAATGCTTATGTTGGTTGAACTTGCCGGGAATTTCCAAAGTATTGTTGGTCAGGGTGTTGTGAGTATCACCGATAACAGTTCTTACAACTGTAGTTCCCTTACCGGTTCAACCGCTTCCCTTGGCAATGGCACGGGCAGAGCAGCCGAAACTATCAACGATAAGAACGGTACACAGACAACCGAAACCGCCGATGGAAAAACTTCTGTTTCCTATCGTGGTATGGAAAACCCGTGGGGTAACATTTGGGATTTTGTCTATGGAATCAACATTTATGGGAATGGTAGTCAGAAAGGCGGTATTCCCTATATCTGTGATGATTTCAGCTTTGCAGAATCCAAGAATAGCGGGAATTACAAAAGCGCCGGTTTCACGGTTACCAATGCAAACGGTTATATTTCCGCTTTTGGCTATGGCAACCCGGATTATGATTGGTTGTTTATCGCTTCCGAATGTTCCGGTACAAGCGCCCTTCCCATTGGGGATTACACCTATGTTACCGCTAACCTGAATGGTTACCGGATTACTCTATTGGGCGGTCGTTGGACTGATGGTGCTAATGCCGGTGGGTTCTGTTGGAATCTGTATACTGGCGTGGGTGCTCGTTATCGGATTATCGGCGGCCGCTTGGTGTATGTTCCTACAGCGGCTTAATTCTTAATTGATTTTGTAAAAAGGTTAAAAGGTCGTTCTGTTTTCGCTGTTGCACCGGAAACCAAACACCAAAAATTAGAAAGATTACTCAATTAGGCAGTAATTGGAATAATGGTGATAATGCCGGTAGGTTCTATTGGAATCTGAATAATAGCGTAGGTAATCGTAATCGGAATATCAGCAGCCACTTAGTAAATGCAATAGGCAACCGGGGGAAGTTATGCAACCCCCGGTTGTTTATATAAATTGTGGTGATCTTTTAACCGTGGCACTTGCCAAAACACAGAATCTTATTCTTGAAAGAAAGGGTAAGGATAAAAAAGGCTGTATTGGTAGGAATCCGGTATTTTGTCGGATTCCCTTTGAAGATTTGGCCTTGATTGCATACAAATATGAAACGGTATGGAAACCTTTATGAAAAAATCCTTGATCTTGAAAACCTAAAATTAGCACACCGAAACGCTAAGAAAGGTAAAGGGTGGTATAAAGAAGTCAGGATGATTGATGAAAACTTAGATTTCTATTTGAATCAGCTTCAAGAAATGCTAAGAAATCACACCTATAAAACTTCTGAATACGAAATCTTTTATAAGAAGGAAGGTAATAAGAACCGAAAGATTTACAAATTACCTTATTTTCCAGACCGTATTTGTCAATGGGCGATTCTGCAAGTAATTGAACCCTACATAATCAAGAACCTTACAGATGATACCTATTCAGCTATTCCTAACCGGGGAATCCATAAAGGACTTCATAAGCTGCAAGATGCTATGTGGAATGATGTTCCCGGTTGTCAGTATTGTTTGAAGATTGATGCAAGGCATTATTACCAAAGTATCAATCATGAACTTCTGAAAGAAAAGTTTTCAAGAAAGTTCAAAGACCCGGATTTACTTTGGTTGCTTGGTGAAATCATTGATTCCATTAACACCGCTGAAATTGAGGATTTGCGGGATATATACCTTCTGGATGAAGATATAGACCCAAACACCGGGATTCCCATTGGGAATTACCTTTCACAATACAGCGGAAACTTCTATTTTTCTTCCTTTGACCATTGGATGAAGGAAGAAAAACACGTTAAGCATTATTACCGGTACATGGATGATATAGTGATCTTTGGTGAAACCAAGGAAGAACTTCACAAGCTGCTTCAAGAAATTTGGGTTTATTTCCATGTTGAACTTAAATTGAAAATCAAAGGCAACTATCAAATCTTTCCTTCTTATGTCCGTGGGGTTGATTACCTTGGTTATAGAACCTTCTTGAACTACACCCTGTTAAGGAAATCCACCTGTAACAACATGAAAGAAAAGCTTGTTAGAATCCGTGAAAAAGCGGAAGCCGGTAACATGATTAGCTATTCTGAATACTGTTGTATCAACAGTTATAAGGGATGGTTGAAACATTGCAATTCTTTCAGACTGTCAAAGAAATACCTTGTTCCCCTTGCCCCGGTATCTGAAAAATACTATCAAACCAATATCTATCCGCTAACCAAAAAAGCTAAGAAAGGACTGAAAGCAGCATGAAGGACTATGGGAAAGTAAGAAGCACGGTTGAACCCGTTGAAGTGGAAATTACTGAAACACGGGTTTTTGTTGCTTCCAACATTACCCCGGTTACCGAAACCGGCAATGAACCCGGCGAAGGTTTCAGCGGCTTTGAATATGATCTTTTGGAGTACACCAAAGATGAATATATCAAGCTGCAAGCAGACCGAAACACGGCGCTTGAACAGCAGATTACCGATACCCAGCTTGCCCTTGTGGAAGTGTATGAATTGATTGGGGGTTAATGTTATGGCTAAAGTGTATGCTGATCTAATCAGGAAGGGCTTGAAAACCCTTGACGATGTACCCGATAAGCTGAAAGAAGCAGTTCGGAAAATTCTTGAAGGTGATAACCCGTGATTTCATGGCTTATCATAATTCTTTTTGGAAAGAAGGTGTATGAAATGGCTGTTGTTTATGCAACCCTTATTATCAAGGGCAAGAAAACTATCAATGATGTTCCGGTTAGAATCCGTGAACAGGTCAAGCAGGTTCTCATTGACTTAGATTTGCCCGAATTAGCCGAGGAAACCGAAGGGGTATAAGAACCTTACCCCAACACCAAAACCGCCTATATGAAGCTTATATAAGCTGTCAGATAGGCGGTTTACTCTTTACAGAAAGGAAAACTAAAATGAAAACTACAATTTGTGCCGGAATTGGTATAGTCGGTGGTTTTATCGCTTCCCAATTCGGGGGGTGGGATGCCGCTTTGACTACACTGATTATCTTTATGTGCGTGGATTACATTTCCGGGTTGATCGTTGCCGGGGTGTTCCATGCTTCCAAGAAAAGCGAAACCGGGGCGCTTGAATCCCGTGCCGGTTGGAAGGGCTTGATTCGGAAGTGCTTTACCCTTCTGTTTGTGCTGGTTGCTTACCGGCTGGATTTGGCTATTGGGGTTGAATACATTCGTGATACCGTGATTATCGGCTTTATCGCTAATGAACTGATTTCCATTGTCGAGAACATGGGGTTGATGGGTATTCCGCTTCCCCCGGTTATCACCAAGGCCATTGACATTCTTACCAAGAAACAGGAACAGGAAAGCGAGGATAAATAACCTATGACTGCTATTCAGAAGGTTTTAGCCCTTGCTGAATCGGAAGTTGGTTACCGTGAAAAAGCTTCCAACGCTTATCTTGATGATAAGACCGCTAACGCTGGAAGCGGGAATTGGAACAAGTACGCCCGTGACCTTGACGCAATACCCGGTTTTTACAACGGTGGTAAAAATGGGTATGCTTGGTGTGATATTTTCGTTGATTGGCTCTTTGTGAAGTGCTTTGGTGCTACTTTGGGTATGCAGATGATTTATCAGCCCTATTACAGCGCCGGGGCGGGATGCCTGTATTCAGCGCAGTATTACAAAAACAACGGTGCTTTTTCCAATATCCCGGAAGTCGGTGACCAAATCTTTTTCAGCTATAAGGCCGGTGAAGTTTCCCATACCGGTATAGTGATTGATGTGAACGGTGGTACAATCACAACCGTTGAAGGTAACACTTCTGATGGGGTTTACCGTAGGACTTACGCACGGGACAGCGGCAGCATTTACGGTTATGGAAAACCCAATTATGCCCTTGCCGGTGATACCGATACTACCCCGGAAACCCCGGATGCCCCGGTTGATGAAACACCGACAACCACCCCCAGCACCCCGGCAACCACCCCGGCAGCTTCCACCTTCACCCTTGATTTTCCGGTTGTGAAGAAGGGTGAAATTTCTGATCTTGTAGAAACGGTTCAAACCCTTTTGGAGCATAAAGGGCTTAGTTGTGGAAGATGGGGAATTGATGGGGACTTTGGAAACGACACGGAAAACGCCGTTAAAAAGTTCCAGACTTTGAACGGTTTAACCGCTGATGGTGTGGTTGGAAAACTTACGTTTTCTAAACTTTTCGGGCTGAAATCGTGATACTAATGTGTTATTTTTTACCCCGGAAAAGCCACGCCGCCCCACGCCTAAAATCTTGAATTTACAGGGGTTTTCAAGGCTGTACAGCGGTTAAAATTTATGGTATAATAACGGCAGAAGTGCCGTTATTATATGATTCAAGTCGTTTTTCTCGCCGCTTGCGCGGCAACCGAAAAACATGACAAAATATACCATAGCCGCGTTGCGTCTATGGTATAATTTAATCACGACAAAAAACCACACCAAACAAAACAGGAGATGGAAAGATATAAAACCGATATGGAGACCGGACTGCAAGATGAACTGCAGGGTGATTACTACCTGATTTCCGGGGAAGATGAAACAGAGAGCCCAGCAATCGGCATCTGGGGTCAGCGGCACCTGCGCTGGCTGAAACAAAACCAGCGCGTGACCTATACCAATTTTCTGACTACTGGAAGGCTGTACGATTACCTTCAGGAAATTGACATGCAAGCCAACGAACAGCTTGCGCTGCTGATCCGGCAGATGGCGAAAGCCGAGGGGATCACCGAGCAACTGAAAGCAGAAAACCAAATGGAATGGGTCAGACGGATGAACAGCACCCGGAACAGAGTAGAAGAGATCATAAACAGCGAGTTGATTTATTGCTAAGTGGAAATGGCGCGCAGCCGATCGGCTGCGCCCCTGTCGAATCCTGTGAATGTGGTGGATATCGAGAAGAATGGTTTGTTGGCCTTTCTTCTTTTTTATTACCCTTCACCTCCAGAGTCCGCCTCATCCAGTGCGGCGCGGATCAGACCGCAGAAGAGCGGGTGGGGGCGGTTCGGGCGGCTTTTAAACTCCGGGTGGTACTGGACGCCCACGAAGAAGGAATGGCCGCTCAGCTCCACCGTCTCAACCAGCTCCCCATCCGGGGAGAGACCGGAGAGCGTGAGCCCCGCGTCGGTCAGGGCCATGCGGTAGGTGTTGTTGAACTCATAGCGGTGGCGGTGCCGCTCGGAGATCCCGAGCGTGCCATAGCAGCGGGCCATGGCGGTGTCCGGCCGGATGCGGCAGGGCCAGGCGCCGAGCCGAAGCGTGCCGCCCTTGTCGATATCTTCGCTCTGGCCGGGCATGAAGTCGATGACCTTGTTTTCACAGAGCTCATCGAACTCCCCGGAGTTTGCGCCCGCGATCCCTGCGACGTGGCGGGCAAACTCAATCACCGCCACCTGCATGCCGAGGCAGATGCCGAGATAGGGAATACCGCGCTCCCGGGCATACTGTGCGGCGAGAATCATCCCCTCCACACCGCGGCTGCCGAAGCCGCCGGGGACGAGGATGCCCGACGCGCCGGAGAGCGTTTCGCCGATGTTCTCCGCCGTCAGCGTCTCGGAGTCGATCCAGCGGATATTCACATGCGCATCATTTGCGTAACCCGCGTGGCGCAGGGCCTCAGCCACGGAGAGATAGGCGTCCTGCAGCTGGACGTATTTCCCGACGAGCGCGATGGTGACCTCACGCCGGGCGGCCTTGATCTTCTCCACCATCGCCTCCCACTCCCGGAGGTCGGGCGCGGGGCAGGAGAGCCCAAGCCCGCGGCAGACCGCCTCGGAGAAACCCGCACGCTCCAGCATCAGCGGCGCCTCATAGAGGCAGTCCAGCGTGCGGTTTTCGATCACGCAGTCGGGCCGCACGTTGCAGAACAGGGCGATCTTCTGAAAGATCGCGCTCTCCAGCGGCTCGTCACAGCGCAGGACGATGATGTCCGGGTGGATGCCCATGCCCTGCAGTTCCTTGACGGAGTGCTGGGTGGGCTTGGACTTGTGCTCGTTGGAGCCGGAGAGATAGGGCACCAGCGTCACATGGATGAAGAGACAGTTTTCCCGTCCGACCTCCAGGGACACCTGGCGCGCCGCCTCCAGAAAGGGCTGGCCCTCGATGTCGCCGATGGTGCCGCCGATCTCGGTGATGACCACGTCCGCCTCCGTCTCCCGGCCGACGCGGTAGATGAACTCCTTGATCTCGTTGGTGATGTGGGGGATGACCTGCACCGTGGAGCCCAGGTACTCGCCCCGGCGCTCCTTGTTGAGGACGTTCCAGTAGACCTTGCCGGTGGTGAGATTGGAGAAGCGGTTCAAATCCTCGTCGATAAAGCGCTCATAGTGGCCCAGATCCAGATCGGTCTCCGCCCCGTCCTCGGTGACGTAGACCTCCCCGTGCTGGTAGGGACTCATGGTGCCGGGATCCACGTTGATGTAGGGATCCAGCTTCTGGGCTGCGACCTTGAGGCCGCGGGCTTTCAAAAGTCTGCCGAGAGACGCCGCCGTGATCCCCTTGCCGAGGCCAGACACGACACCGCCGGTCACAAAAACATACTTGGTCATTCGATCTCCTCCCGCTAAACGAAAAACACCGTTTTCAATCAAAAATAAAGAGAAGGACGTTCATCCGGGATTGATGGTCCCGGACGAACGTCCTTGTTCAACGCGATAAAAATACACCGATTCGATGGATTTGTCAACCGTAGGTTTTGATGATATTCTCCGCGGCCTGCCGCTTGGTGATGCGCTGATCCATGCACTGGCGTTCGATGTAATGGTGGGCGTCATCCTCCGTCATGCTGAGGCACTCGATCAGCAGCCACTTGGCCCGGTTGACGAGGCGGATCTCCTGCATCTTCTCCTCGAGGCTCTGCTGTCTGGCCTCGATGCGGCGCAGACGCTCCCGCTGGGCGCACATGGCCCGGAGCGTCTGGCTCACTAGCGCGGAACTGGTGGGCATCGGCAGGGTCATGACGCCGTATTCCAGCACCTTCGCGCTCACGCTCTCCAGCAGATCGCTCTTGACAAAGAGCAGGACGCCGGCGCTGGTGTCCGTACAGACATCGATGGCGAGCTGCGTGCCGAAATCGTCCTTGAGCGGCGTCTGGATCAGCACCAGATCAAAGCAGGCATTCAGCAGCATGCGGCGGGCCTGGCCCACGTTCCGGACGCTTTTGACCGGGAAAAAGTCCGTCTCGGGGAGCAGCGCGCGCATCTGCGTATCCAGTTTTTCCGAGCTCGTCACCAGCAAAACGGCATAGGTCCGTTCCTGAAAGATCACGCGCTGCACCTCCCTTCAACGAGTATTTTCCAAGCTGTTATCTGTCGCAGTAGGCGGCGATCAGCGCTTGGGGCAGATGGCGGCGGACAAATTCGCTCTCCCGCGCGGCGGCGTTGGCCTCCGCAAGCGACCGGGGCAGATGCCGGAACTTGCTCAGCGTCTCTTCGGATGCTGTAAAGAGGTTCAGGCCCGCGCTCTCGGGCAGGGGGAGATCCGCCTCGATGCCGTCCAGCCCCGCGTGGATCAGCAGGGCGAAGGCGACGTAGGGGTTCACCCCCGGGTCGGCGGAGCGCAGCTCGGCACGCCGCAGCTCGCCCGTTGCGGCGGGGATGCGGATGAGCTGGGAGCGGTTCTCGCTGGACCAGCTGATCCAGCCCGGGGCCTTCCGGCTGCCGAGACGCTCGTAGGAGTTCTCGGTGGGATTCAGGAAGGCGGTGATCTCATAGATGCGCGCTATGATCCCGGCGATCACCTGGGGCAGCAGATCCCGCCCGTCGGCGGATTTGACGGAGAGGTTGATGTGCATGCCGTTGCCCGCCTGATCCGGCAGGGGCTTGGGGGAGAAATCCGCAGCCAGGCCGTTTCGCGCCACGATGGTCTCCACCACCGCGCGGAAGGTCAGGGCGTTGTCGGCGGCGGAGAGAGGTTCGGAGTAGCGGAAGTCGATCTCGTTCTGGCCCGGGCCCTCCTCGTGGTGGGAGCACTCGGGCTGCACGCCCATTTGCTCGAGCGTGATGCAGATCTCCCGGCGGATGTTCTCGCCCTTGTCCACGGGGGCGATGTCCATGTAGCTGGCGCGGTCGTAGGGGATCGTGGTGGGCTCGCCCTCCTCATCGGTCTTGAAGAGATAAAACTCCATCTCCGTGCCGAACGCAAAGCGTACGCCCAGGGCTGCGGCGCGCTCCACCGCCTTTTCCAGCAGCGCGCGGGAGTCTGTTTCCAGCGTCGTCCCGTCGGGGTGGGAAACGCCGCAGAACATGCGCACGACCTTCCCGTTTTCCCCGCGCCAGGGGAGCGAGGAGAGCGTTCCGGGATCGGGGCGAAGAAAGAGGTCTGAGCGCACCTCGCCCCCAAAGCCCGCGATGGCGGAAGCGTCGATGGCGATGCCCTGCTCGAAGGCGCGTTCGAGTTCATCCGGCATGATGGCGATGTTCTTCTGCTTTCCGAAGACGTCGCAGAAGGCCAGGCGGATAAAGCGCACATCCTCCTGCCGCACAAATTCCATGACTTCCTGTTCGGTAAAGTTCATCCGTTCCACGTCCTTTACAAACCGAGTTGTTTCATATGTTGAGAGATTACACCGGCACAGGCTTATTTGTCAATGCGGCTGAATAAATTTTCAAAGCGGCTTGACAAGGACGGCGAAGCGGATTATACTTCCCTGTGTTGAGACACTGACGTCTCAGAGGGATTTCTGCCCTCTGCGTCAGTGTCTCTTTTTTGTTTTATCTTCGAAAGGGTGAAAGAAATGAACACAGTGACAGAGAGCTTCGGCAGCTTGGTATTTGACGATCGGGCGATGAAGGCCCGCCTCACGGGCGGGGTCTATCACGCCATGAAGCAGACCATGAAAAAGGGCCAGCCGCTTGATCCCAAGGTCGCGGACGCAGTGGCCGCCGCCATGCGCGACTGGGCCGTGGAGAAGGGCGCGACCCATTTCACCCACTGGTTCCAGCCGCTCAACGGCGTGACGGCGGAGAAGCACGACGGCTTCATCTCTCCCGCCCCGGACGGCGGTGTGATCATGGAGTTCTCGGGCAAGGAGCTCATTCAGGGCGAGCCGGACGCCAGCTCCTTTCCCTCCGGCGGCCTGCGTGCCACCTTTGAGGCCCGGGGCTACACTGCCTGGGACCCCACCTCCTATGCCTTCATCAAGGGCAAGGTCCTCTGCATCCCGACGGCCTTCTGCTCCTACGGCGGGGAGGCGCTGGACAAGAAGACCCCGCTGCTGCGCTCCATGGAGGCACTGAACACCCAGGCCCTGCGCATCCTGCTGCTTTTCGGCAACAGGGACGTCCAGCGCGTGACCTCCTCCGTGGGCCCGGAGCAGGAGTATTTCCTCATCGACCGGGAGCTCTGGAAGAAGCGGCGCGATCTGGTCTATACCGGCCGCACGCTCTTCGGCGCCCGGCCTCCCAAAGGGCAGGAGCTGGACGACCACTACTTCGGCGTCATCAAGCCCCGGGTGCAGGCCTATATGGAGGAGCTGAACGAGGAGCTCTGGAAGCTCGGCATCCTCGCCAAGACCGAGCACAACGAGGTCGCCCCCTGTCAGCATGAGCTGGCGCCCATCTACACCACGACCAACATCGCCACCGACCACAACCAGCTGACCATGGAGGTCATGCAGCGCGTGGCGGA
>JAZQCS010000070.1:0-25920 GCA_045546415.1 Clostridia bacterium
AACTCTTGCGGGTACAGAGACAAATATTATGTTAAGACCTCTTCTTACAAAAGGGCTTCACCTTGTTGGAAGCATGCTCAGAAAACGCACAAGCGAAGAAAAAGCTTTGCTTCTTGCTGAACTTGTAGAAAAAGTATGGCCCAAAATTGAAAAAGGCGAAATGAAGCCATCCATATATAAGGTTCTGCCTTTGGAAGAGGCAAACGAGGCTTTGGATATTTTAGAAAGAGGAGAAAACATAGGCAAAGTGGTTTTGAGGGTGTGCAATGAGTAAAAAGAAAAGTATTTTTTATGCACTTGTTGTTATGCTTTTGTGGGGAACGCTTTTTCCTATGGTAAAGCTTGGATATGGTGCATACAACATTGTAACAACCGGAGATATTCTGTTTTTCGCCGGAGTTAGGTTTGCCGTTTGTGGATTTGTAATTTGCCTGTATTCTATTGTTACAAATCCGAAGCAGGCAAAAGTGCAAAAAACAGATATTCTGCCTTTGCTTGGTGTGGGACTTTTTGCAGTTATTCTGCACTATAGCGTCTCTTACCTTGGACTTTTGTTTACCGAAAGCTCAAAAATCGCTATAATTAAGCAAATAGGTCCGCTTTTTTATGTGTGCTTTTCCTTTGTGTTTTTCAAAGAGGATAAATTTTCGGTAAAAAAGCTTGTAGCGGCAGTTATGGGCTTTGTGGGAATTATTGCAATAAACTACGGCTCGGGTACGGTCAGTTTTGGAATAGGTGAAATATTTGTTCTTATGGCATCTTTCTGCACAGTATTTTCAAATGTAATAGGTAAACGGGCGTTCCGCAGTGTAAGTCCCGTTGCCGGAACCGGTATTTCACAGCTTTTCGGAGGCGTTGTTCTGCTAATTGCAGGCATTTGCACAGGCGGAAAAATGAGCTTTAGCCTTGCTGATTCGGGAGTTTTTGTATATGTTTGTATAGCATCGATTATAAGCTACTGTCTGTGGTACACCGTTGTAAAAAGTGGAGAGCTTTCAAAACTGTTTATAATTAAGTTCGCTGAGCCTGTTTTTGCCTGTGTATTTGGTGCAATTCTTCTGAGTGAGGATATTTTCAAAGTACAGTATCTTGTGGCATTTCTGATGATTGCCGGTGGAATATACATTTCAAACAAAACAAAAAACACATAGCTGTGCTATGTGTTTTTGTAGTAGTAGTATTATTATTCTGTAATATCCTCTGGTTCAACAGGACGGATTTTGCTTATTAAAAAGCGGGTATACTGCAAGGTAACAAAACAGCTGACTACCGATTTAAGTGTGCGGTCCTCGAAGGAATCCTCATCACTGCAGGGCAGGGGAGGCTTGTTGGAAAAAACATTTTTAAGCGCCAGCTCCATCAGTTCGCAGAAATAGTCATATGCCTCAGGGATTTCCTTTTGCTGAAGTATAAGCTCAATGCCGTCACAAAGCTCAGGAATGCTTATAACCTGTTTAAGTACGCAAACGGGTATAAGATACGCCAGATGTACACGGTCGTACTTTTTGTTATGGGGAGGCTTTACTATTTTTTGTTTTACATAGTTGTTTATCATAGTGGAGGTTATAATTTTGGAACCGTCCTGGGCAAAACAGTTCAGGTGCCTGTCCATAATACTTACTACCTGGTCCATATACAGTTCAATGTCGGGAAGCTCGTTCCATCTTGGACAGTGAAAATCGCTCATTGCTTTATAATTCATACAATATCATCTCCTGTAACATATAATACCACATATTGAAAGAAAAGTCAAGGCGTTATTTGGTTTTCAAAACTGTGTGATGGAGTTTTAATACAAAATACACATTTCGCCCTGCTTGGGAAGATAGTGCAATTTTTGTGGAAGATTACATATTGACGGAAGCTGCTTTATATGTTAAAATCATAAAAAAGAGCAAAGGAGAAAAGTTTATGAATATTGTGATAAAGGAAAAGCTTTCAACACCGTTTGTAAATAAGGAAGGGGTGTATCAGGACGGAACAACACCGATGTACCGAGATACCGACGGCAAGCTTTGGGCAATGAGCGGGCATTCTCATATGGGGCACATTGCCATGTTTTGCGGAACCTGTCTTGATGATATGAAACAGCTTTATCCCATACAGACCAATTTTTGCGTAGGTCATGCCGACTATGCCTTTGACGGGGTGCGCTATCCCGAAGGGGTTAAGGCAAGGGGAAGCATATGGCCATTCGGGCTTTACATCTGCCCGGGAACTCACCGGTTTTTCTGCTTTTTCCATAATGAAACCGGCTGGAACTGTAAGGGTACGGGCTACGATGCTTTAGGTCCTTGTGAAACCCCTCATTATGATTCGGATTTCCGTCATATAGGACTTATGCACTCGGATGATGAAGGCAGAAACTGGACCTTTGACCGTTGGGTGTTGACGGCAGAAGAGCCTTGTTTTACGGAAAAATATAACCCGGGTGCCGGAAATGTAACAGGTCAGAAAACCGGTACCATAGGCTTCGGCAGCGGTGATTTTTCTTTGTTTACAAGGGATGATGACGAATACATTTATTTGTTTTACAACATAGTCCGCGCTGATATGAATACATCGCGGTGGACAAGCTGTGATGTGTATGTTGCCTGTACACGCAAGCGTAATGACGGCATTATGGGGGATTTTGTAAAGTATTATAATGGTGCATTCAGCGAACCGGGAAACTTCGGAAAGGAAACGAAGCTTGCTGCAAACTCCTGGCATCCAAGGGTGCTTTACCTGAAAAAATATGACCTGTACCTTATGGCTTGTGTAGGTATAAGCTTTGGTGACAGCAAAAAAATGGTGGAGGATGTTGCATATATACGAACGAGCCGTGACCTTATAAACTGGAGTGAAGCAGAAAAAGTATTTGTGGATGGTAAACCCTTTGGTAACCACTATGTTGCGACAGTTTCGGAGAGCAATTCGGGGCAGCCCTGCGTTGCGGAGGGTACAGAGGTTTCCTTCCTTTGCAATCATAACGGCACAGATGTAGAGCGTTTTCGTGCTGAAATTAAGGGAATATAGAATTATGGCAGCGATTGAGTACAACCGGGAAAAGCTTATTCGCATTCTTGATGATATTTATAACATTATGGGTATAAATATCGCTGTTTTTGATGCGGAATATAACTGTATTTACACAAGCGGTAAAACCCCGCTTTTCTGCAAAATAATCCAGAGCCGGGAAGGGGGAAAAGCAAGATGCATTTGTTCTGACAGGAATATGATAAAAAAATGCACCGAAGAAGGTAGATTTATTTCCCACAGGTGTCATGCAGGACTTACGGATTCGGCAATGCCTATTGTTAAAAATTCCGTTATTGTGGGGTATGTGGTAATAGGCAGAATCCGGACAGGACAAAGCTTTGACGATATAAAGGCAGAACTTTCAAATTACCCCGTTGACAGTTTGGGTGAAGCGTACAAAGAACTTACAGAGCTTAGCCAAACTCAGCTTGACAGCCTTGCTGACCTGGTTTCCGGGGTGATTTTTGAAAATGTGTTTTTCTTTGAGGATGAAAGCTTCAGGTATCGTGTAACTAAATACATAAACGACAATCTGAACAAAAAACTTACGGTATCAGAGCTGTGCAAAGCGATGTTTGTATCAAAAAACAAGCTATATGCGGAATTCCGCGAAAGCTTTGGGTGTTCTGTCAGCGATTATATTGTTGAGCAAAGAGTATCTGCGGCACAGGAGCTTTTAATAAGCGGAACAGAAGCTGTTGCAGCTATTGCAGACGCGGTGGGAATACAAAACTATACCTATTTCTGCCGTCTGTTTAAAAAGAAAACAGGATATACTCCGCTTGCTTACCGAAAGAAATTTTCATAAAAAAACCGTACCAATTACAATTGGTACGGTTTTGTCTTTTAAAGAACTTTGTCTAAGAAATCCTTGGTTCTGGGATGCTGAGGATTGCTGAAAATTTGTTCGGGAGTACCTTCTTCGATGATGACACCGTCATCAATAAACAGTACACGGTCCGCAACCTCTCTTGCAAAGCCCATTTCGTGTGTTACGCACACCATTGTCATACCTTCTCTTGCAAGCTCCTTCATAACATTCAGAACCTCTCCGACCATTTCGGGGTCAAGGGCTGATGTAGGTTCATCAAAAAGCATAATGTCAGGATGCATACAAAGTGCACGGGCAATGGCAACGCGCTGCTTCTGACCACCGGAAAGCTGTGAGGGATAGCTCATAGCCTTATCGGTAATACCTACTTTTTCAAGCATTTTGTATGCCTCGGCTTCAGCCTCGGCTTTAGTTGCTTTTTTCAAATCCACCGGAGCAAGCATAAGATTCTGCAACACATTAAGGTTTGCAAAAAGGTTAAAGTGCTGGAACACCATACCGATGTTTTCGCGAACCTTGTTGATGTTGATTTTTTTGCTGTCTATATGGTGACCGTCCACAACAAGCTCACCGGAGGTTATTGTTTCAAGACGGTTAATGCAACGAAGGAAGGTGGATTTTCCGCTGCCTGAAGGACCAAGAACAACAACCACTTCACCTTCATAAATGTCGGTGGTAATATCTTTTAAAACCTCAAGGTGACCAAACTTTTTCTGAAGATGAGAAACATGAATTTTAACATTTTTGTTATTTGCGTCCACGGTTCAGCCTCCTCTCCAAAGCCTTTGCCACCTGCTGAAGTGACAGAATAACAACGAGATACATAACGGCTACAATTGCCCAGATTTCAAAAGATTTAAAGGTGATTGCAATAACATTCTGCGCTTTGTTAACAAGTTCCGGGAAACCGATAACAGAAAGAATAGATGTATCCTTAAGGGTTATAATAAGCTGGTTTACGATGCTGGGAATCATATTTTTAACCGCCTGGGGAAGTACCACGCGAAACATTGAACGCCAGTATGTAAGACCCAGACTTCGTGCGGCTTCCATCTGACCGGGATCAATTGCCTGAATGCCTGCACGGATAATTTCGGACATATAAGCACCGCAGTTAAGGGCAAGACATATTGTACCTGCCTGAAGGGGAGAAAGCACAGCGGTTATACCGAGTATTGTGCGGAGACCGTAGGGTACACCGTAGAATACGAAAAACGCCAATACTATCATGGGCACACCGCGGATTACATTAACATATATTGAGGAAATTGTACGGCTTACTTTGTTGTCAACAACACTTGCAAGGCCAAAAATAATACCAAGAATGCAACCGAACAGTAAACCCCAGAGAGCAAGAACAAGGGTTTGTCCTAAAGCTTCAAGGAGTAACGGTCCGTAAACTGAAAAAATTTTAGTCATAGAAAAAACCTTGTTTTGCAATCTGCCAAAATGGTGGGTGCAAAACATTTCCTTTCCGGATAAAAACCTTTATACAATCCTATAAGGCATCGGAACACCGGTGCCTTATAGAAAAAAGTATTAACTTTAAGGGTTTAATTAGCCAAGATATTTAGCAATGATTTCGTCGTATTTGCCGCTTGCCTTGATGTTCTTAAGACCTGCATTGAAAAGGTCAAGAAGCTCCTGGTTGTCAGCGTTGAAAATAGCCATACCGTACTGAGCAGGCTCATTTTCTGTACCTTCAACAAACTTCATATCAAGCTCACCGATTTTAATGTTGTACTTTAAGATGGGGGTATCATCGAAGCAAGCTGCTACCTGACCGCCCATAACTGCCTGGTACATATCGGGAGAAGTAGAGAAGGTTACAACTTTGAAACCGTACTGGTCTTTAATGCTTTCAGCATACTGGTTGCTCATTGTACCGTTCTTAACTGCAACAGATTTGCCGTTTAAGTCTTCAAAGCTCTTGATTTCAGAATCGGCTGCTACAGCCATACCCTGAGTTGCATCGTAATAACCGTCAGAGAAGATCCAGCCGGATTCTTTTCTTTCATCGGTAATTGAAGCGCCTGCAATCATACCGTCAGCCTGACCTGCCTGGCAAGCTGCAATAGCTGCATCCCAACCTACATACTGAAGGTCGTAGGTAAAGCCCTGGTCTTCGGCAATTGCTGCAAGAATATCCATATCAATACCAACAATGTTGCCGTCGGCATCCTGGAATTCGAAGGGGCTGAAGCCCTTGTCTGTAGCAATTTTGAAGTTTTTAACATTTGCGTCAGGAGTTTCTGTTTCACCGCAACCTGCGAAAGCACAAAGTGCAAGAGCAAGAGCGAGAACAAGTGCAAGAATTTTTTTCATTTTTTTTACCTCACTTTTAAGTAATATTGTATACAATTTACATTATAGCAGATTTTTTTTAAAAAAGCAAGTCTTTTTTGTAATTTTGCAATAATTAATATAAATATATGCAAAAAGTGTATGTGTGATGTTGAAAATTGACAAAATTTGATTTGAATTTATTTTTCTATCTTCGTTTTGTCGCCTATATAAAGCACAAATACGGTTGAAATTATCAGAATCATACCAACATAATCCCATACAACAAACCTTGTTCCCATAAACACAAGGCATAAAACCGCTGAGCCTATAGGCTCTGTAGAGGAAAGAATGTTACCCTTTGCAGGACCGAGCCGTCGAACCCCTTCCAGGAATAAGCAGAAAGAGAACATGGAGCCCAGAAAAATTATGCAAAGGAAAGCCAAAATGGAAACAAAGTCAATTTTGCCTATGCCGGAGAGAGGCGGGGAAACAATACACATAAGCACTCCGCCGATTATCATTCCAAGCCCTGTTACAGGAACTGTTCCGAAATTCTTCAGAAGGTTCACCGGCTGAAGGGTATAAATTGCCACGGCAACCATTGAAAGAAGAGCAAAAAACAATGCTTCAGGAGAAACTGCAAGGGCAGATGGGTCCATATGGGTTGAAAGAATGTACACACCGGTTATTGCAAGAACTGCGGAAATTCCTTCATAAACAGTTGGCTTTTTTCGTTTGAATACAAGCAGATACAGCGTAATTACTGCCGGTGAGCAATACTGTATGGCAGTAGTTATTGCCGCGTTGGAAAGGCTTATTGCTTTGAAATAAGTATATTGGCACATTGCTAAGCCGAATATACCGAAAACCACCAACGAAAAAAAACTCTTTGGGGTTTTCAGAACCTTGAAGGTGTCCCTTCCTCGGGCTATTGCGGACCAAAGGGTAAGCCCCAGACCTGCCAGAAGCAGCCTTATGGGAACGAGGCCTTCGGGAGTCCATCCTTTTTGCTGAAAAAGAAACTGACCGCACACCCCGGAGATGCTCCAGAAGAGACCACCGAGAATTGCGAAAAAATAACCGGTACGGATGTTTTTGTTCATTTAAAAAGCTCCTTGCTTTGGAATATCAATGACATTTTAACACAAGGAAATATAATTGTCAAGGTTTTTTAAAATGCATGATATTGACTGCGGGTGGTTTTAATGGTATACTTTAAACAGAACCTTTAAAAAGGAGAAACAGCTTATGAAAAAATTTATAAAAGCCCTGGTGTTTTTTTGTTTTATATTCATCGGAACGGTATGCGTGCAGAGTGCCGACCTGCATTTTATTCCCCGTGAAGGCGGAAAATTTATATACAGTAACAACCGTGAATTTATTTACCGCACAGACCTTGCGGATAACACAATAGAGCATCCCAGGTACATAATGTCCAACGAAAACATGCAACCGGATAATTACACCCTGTTTGCTTCCCATGTAAACCATACCGAGGAAAAAGACAGTTATGGAGGCATTGCCGGAAAAGGCTTTGACATTGAACTTGATGTGTGTTTTAAAGCTAAAGAGGACTCGGTAGTTAAAATTACCGCTATGGGCTTTGAGGTACCGGATAATGTGAAGTATTACATAAACAAAGAAGAGTTTACAGCGGAAAAGGAGTGGGGATGCTTTACAGCCTGGGCAAGCTATCTGGGAACAGAAATTTCCAGCTTGGATTCGGGTGAAAAATATGAGCCTGTTCCTTTTGAACCGGTGGAATTTGATGTGAAAGCCGGAGAAACCGTATGGCTCAGCAGATTCATTCCTAATTACCGTTCGGTTCCCCTTTGGCGGCCGGTACACATTATGACGGATTTTCAGCTTGTAACCGGTGTGTGCGACATAAATGTGGCAGCAGTAAAATCAAGAGGAACTCCGGGAAACAGAAGGTTTGTAAGCCCTCATGCCGGTTTCGGCAGTTTTATACCTCAGTATGAAATGAAGGGGATTGCGAATTCACAGAATCAGGTGGATGCTTACCTGGACCTTGAAATACCCGGCTATATGTTTGAAGGCAAACTGCCGGTCACGGTTTACAACAGGTTTGCCCCTCAGGGCAAAACCGTTACAACCTGGTATACCAACCTTAACCCGGCGGCAGATATATGGAACAAGGATAATGTAGCAGAAAGCTGTATGCTGGCTTTTGAATACAGAGATCCCTCAAAGCTGAAAATGTACGGTGCTTATGTAAAGGAAAAGGATGATGTGTGGCATTTTGATACAAGCCATGCACTTGTGTGGAAACACGATAAACGGCTTGGTGTCCCTTCGGGGAAATTTGACCCAAACTTTGAGCTTTCGGAAAATGTACCTGAGGAATTTTGCAATGTGCTTGGAAATTACGGTGTTCTGCAGAATTATCACATAACGGTTACCAATAGCGGTTATTCGGATAAATGGCTTAATTACACTCTGAATACCGCTGCGAACAACCTTATAATTCTCAGGGATGAAAACGGAAAGCTGATGCCCGGATACCCTATGACCAAGGGTACGGTGGGTGTAAAGGAAACCGACACTATGGCAAGTGTTAAGGTGCCGGCACAGGAAACCGTTAAATTTACCCTTTCGGTGGTGCTGACAACAAATCACATAGGAGGTATGGAAAACTCCCTGGTGGTAACGGACAGACCTTCACCGGTAAATACCTACAGCAACGGCTACATCTATAATGTCAGAGACCCTGCTTTTACCGGCAGGGAATACATACGCTTTGAAGAAGGAAAGCTTTATGTTTCGGAGGATAAAACAAACTGGCGTGAACAATGGATTGATGAAAAAGTAAGGGAGATGTTCCTGAAATCGGGAAATGAGCTGCGCCTTACCTGGACGGGTGATGGATACATTGCCACAAATACCCAGTACAGCGGAATTCCATTTTATGTGGTAAGGGATTATTATCGCGAGGTGTGGGCACTGAATGATGATTTTACCTTTAAATGGAAAACCGATTACGGAATATCGCCAACCGCATCCTCAGGGGCTTTCGGCATATATTATCTCAGGGCAGGAGCAAATTTTTATTCGACGGATGGAAAAGACTGGCAGGTTCTTGGTGGAAATATGAATCTGCCGTGCTATAATTACGGCAGATTTGCCGCATCGGCAATCGGAGGGAGAATTGCCCTGAGCTCCGACGGACTTAATTTTTCTCAGGTGATTTACGAAGGAAAAGAGCCTCTTTACATTGATACCCTGGGTGACCTTTATTACTATATAAACGGCAACACGGTGTATGTTTCGGCAGAAGGGGTTTACTGGAAAAAAATAGTTTCGCCGGAAAAGATAGACAAAATAGGAAGAAACGGGAAATACATATTTATAAATGAAAGGATTCTTCTTGATATTCCGGAAATGGAAGGAAATAACCCTGTGGTACAGATGGGAACAGAAATTTTAGGCTTTGACGAGCCTCCTGTGATTATTGAAGGGAGTTGCTTTGTAAAGCTCCGCAGCTTTGCAGAGCTTACAGGCGCAGCACTTGTGTGGAACAGCGAAACAAATTCTGCAGAGCTGATTCTGAACGGAGCCTCGAAGGTGTTTACAGAAGGAGAAAACGCTGTAATAGAGCAGGGAAGAATGATGGTTGAAGTAAATAAACTTGAAATATTTGGGGTGAAGGTGAAATAATGAAAAAGATAGTTGCAGCTTTATTGACCGTTTTGGTTTGCAGCACAGCAAGCGTGCTGGGAGAAAGTGTTCCTGAGGTAACATTCCAGCCTGTAGGCGGAGGAAAATTTATTTACTGTAACAATCAGGAAGCACTTCTTAATACCAACATGATGAATGGCGAAGAGCCTATGTATCTTATGAATAATGAAGAGCTTGAGCCTGAACGGTATGTGCTGTATATCTCACATATAAACTACACGGGTCCGGGCTACGGAACAGGATTTGATGTGGAGCTTGATGTGGAGCTGACAGCCTGTGAGGATTCTGTGGTAACCCTTAACAAAGCCTTTTTTGAAACTCCCGAAATGTATGGCTACACTCTTGACGGAATGTGGTATCCATACGAAGGGGAATGGGGTTGCTTTAAGGTTTGTTGTGATATGCTTGGCGTACCTATGAGCTTTCTTGACGGTACAGTTAGCCATACACCGAGAGAATTTGAACCTGTTACACTTGAAATAAAGGCGGGGGAAACAGTTTTTTTATCACAGTATCTTGAGGATTATTCAGTAGTGCATTATGGCAGACCGGTGCATATTCAGGCTGACCTGCAGATAGTTTCGGGAAAAATGGACATAAATGTTGGTGCCCTTAAACATAACGGAACTCTTAAAGACCGTTCCGAATGGGATTTTGAAGCAAAATTTGGCAAATATTTTCGTGACAGATGCTCAAAAGGAATTGCAGACACTCTGCCTGAAACCGTGGCAAAGCTTGAATATGTTCTGACAGATGAAACAGGCGATATGTCAAAATTACCTGTACTGGTAAAAAATCAGTATCACCCTGAAGGAACGGTCCTTGATTGCTGGGTAACAAACATTAATCCGCAAAATGATATATGGACAAAGTATTCTGCAGCAGAAAGTTGTATGGTACCGCTTTATTACAAAGACCCGGGCAAGCTTGATTATTACGGCAGCCGGGTTCCTGAGGAGGAAAAGGACGATGTGTGGGTGTTTGATGTGTACCATAGTGATACAAACAAGCACGCACCTGCTTACGGACCGGCCGATACCTATAAGCCGAATTTTGTGCTTGATGTAACAAAGGACAACCTTGAAAGCTCTTGCTGTCTTGGAAATTACGGTATAGCAACAACCTATGAAATAACAGTAAAAAATGAGAGCAATGTGCCGCGGTATGTGGGGCTTGACATAAACACCGCATCGGCTGTTATTGCCTACAAAACAGACGAAAACGGAAACCGAAGTGATGCGGTTGTGAAAAATTGGGCACAGAATAAGGAAACGGTTACAATGTGTGAGGAGGAAATTCTTCCGGGAGAAACAAAAACACTTGTATGGTCAGTAGTTTTACCTGTTAATTATAACGGAGGAACAATGAATGAGCTTGTGGCCAGCAATTTACCGAGATTTGAACAAAAGCCATTGCAAAACCGTGAAAAGACAGATATATTAAACGGTGTGTTGCTTAGCGAGTCACCTCTGGCTGAGTCGGAATTTGATATTTTTGAAGGTAACAGAAACAGTTATTCATACCTCGAAGGAAAAGCTGATGCTTTGGTTCGGTGGTGCGTATGGGACGGAAAGCCTTCCTACTATTATAATATCTGGAACAGGTGTAACAAGGTGTATTTGTTTGACCGTGAAGGAAAAATTAAAGCTGAGCAGGAGTTTGAATCGTTTCCCTGCCGTGATTCCTGGGACGGAGACAACTATTATGTTCAGCTTGCAGACGGTTCCGTTTGGAAAATGACAGAAGAGTATACATGGGAAAGATATTCCGGAGGTTTACCGGAGTATGTACCTTATTACGATTTGGAAAACGCTTCGGAGTGGGCAAAATTCTGGCTTGAACTTGGATATAACGAAAAAATACGGCTTAACAGTTTTGCGGATGGGTACCGTTTTGGTGAAAAAATAACCCGCCGTGATTTCTGTAAACTTGCAGCACAGTATTTAAAAGATATGGAAACTGACCGGGCTGTTACCTTCCGGGATACAGATGAACCGGATATTCTGCGCCTTGCGTCAGCAGGGATAATTCTTGGTTTTGAGGATGGCGCCTTCCGTCCCGATGAGGCTATAACCCGTGAACAGGCGGCAGTTATTCTCGAAAGAATTCTGAAGCTCGACCCTGAAATAAACTTTGAAGGGTCAGAGCATATTTACAGTGACGACGCCTTTATTTCGGAGTGGGCAAAAAATGCCGCTTCTCTTATGAAAAGCGCAGAAATTATGATAGGCGGTTACGATAATACCTTTATGCCTCTTGAAAACTATACCCGTGAGCAGGCTGTTGTAACAATTATGAGAATGAAAAATTTTGCAGAAAACAGCTGAATAAAAGAAAAAACTGTCAAAGTAATCCTTTGACAGTTTTGTTTTTTTAGTTTAAATTTTCACCGTGTTCATCTACCGGAGTGTCCCGGTATGTGTATTCGGGAGATGTGGATTCAACGGTTTCGTCCTCTTCGGTTTCGGAAACCTTGTGGCTTTCTTCAATTTCCTTCATCATTTTTTCAATGGCAACGGTGTCTGCATGAACATAGGGGCTGCCATCAACAATTTTTACCGGCATCTGGTAGGCATTTATTGAATCAGGGTTGAAATCTTTAACAAAGCCCACATACTGTAAAGCATCGGTAACGCCCACATTGGTATCAACAAAGTCCATAACTGCAGGAATAAGCTCCTTGTAGTTTTTGAGAAGATCAGAGTTAAGCTTCTGCTTATAAAGAGCAAGAACAAAATCACGCTGAACCTGTGTTCGCTGAATATCACCCATAGGGTACTGTCTGAAACGCACAAGCTGCTCTGCCTTATCACCATCCAGATGCTGCTGACCTTCACGGAGATTTATATATAAATCCTGCTCAGGGTCGTTGTAAAGCATATCCTGAGGAACATAGAAATCCACACCGCCGATGGCATTAATAACATCCTTGAAGCCTGTGTAATTGATGAAGACATAGTTGTCAATATCTACATCAAGAAGCTTTTCAACCTGTTTCACAACAGCCTCTTCACCGCCAAGCTGAAGAGATGCGTTAATTCTCATATTTCTGCCGTTAACATTTATCATAGTATCTCTGAGAACGGAGATTATATCCACCGATTTTGTCTGTGCATCAAGACGCACAAGCATAATGACATCGGCATTGATTTTATGCTCGTCCGAGCCTATAACAAGAATGTTTTTGTCGGTAAGCATAATGGGTGAAACATCGTCAACAATATCGGTAAAAAAGTTTATGGTACCATTCCAGGCATAGGAGAAAGCCTCTGAGGTTGAAAGACCGTTCTTTTTAGCAGTTGCAAAATCAACGGTGAATGCTCCTATACGCCAGCTTGCAAGGGCAATGAAGCCTATAAGCAGAACCATAAGAACAAAACGCACAAAGGTTTTAAGCCTGAAACGAACCTTCTTTTTTTTGTGCCGTGGGGCGGAATCCTGAATTATTCCCGTGAATTCCATAAATTCCTGTTCGTGCTGTGAACCGGAATTGTTCTCTTCGGGAGTATAATCATTGTTAGTCATTAATTGTCATTCCTTCCAATTTATATCCAGTTTAAGTATACCAAACCTCGGAAGGGTTGTCAAGGGAATTGCATGAAAATTTACAAAAATGAAACATTTGAAAAGAGAAAGACGGTGTTTAAAAAGTCAAAAACGACTTTTCAAACACCGCTTTGTATTTTACAGCGATGCGGCGCCGATTATTCCTGCATCATTCTGAAGGATGGATGTTTTGATGGGGATGCCGGAACTGATTTTTTTCTCAAGGGAGTGAGTCAAAAGGTCGCCTACCGCTGAAATACCGCCGGAAATGACTATCATATCGGGGTCAAAAATACTTGCGAGACTGTCAATGCCTACGGCAAGATATTCAATGAAGGTTTCAAAAACCTGCAATGCAACAGGGCAGCTTTCGGATACGGCATCAAAAAATGACATACCGTCAAGGGTTCCGTTTTCAGCAAGCTTTTTGCCGAGAATACTGTCAGGATTGGTTTTTGCCTTTTCGGTTGCATCGGAAAGTAAGGCGGATACGGATGCATATTGCTCAAAACAGCCTTTGCGTCCGCAGGGACAGGGTCTGCCGCCTGCAGAAATGCATATGTGACCGATTTCGCCTGCGCTGCCGAGTCCTTCATAAACTTTGCCGTCTATAATAATTCCACCGCCTATACCGGTACCCAGGGTTATGAGAATCATATTTTTCGAACCCTTGCCGCTGCCTGCAATGTTTTCACCGAGTGCCGCACAAGTGGCGTCGTTACATATGGTAGTGGGTATTTTTGTAAGCTTTTCGAGCTTCTGCGCAAGAGGATATTCCTTAAAAGGAACATTAATGGCAGAAACCAGACCACCGGAAATTGTACCGGGAGTGCCTACACCCAGAGTGCTTATGGGCATTTTTGCAGAAATGTCAAGGGCGCAGTCTGCAACAAACTGAGCAAAACCGTCTCCGTCAAGACCTGAAGGAGTTGCGGCACGGACTTTATAAATGAGCTGACGGTCATCGTTAACAACACCAATTTTAATTTCTGTTCCGCCAATGTCTATGCCAAGCTTAAGACCGGAATATGCGGCTTTGTCACAGATGAGGGTAACATCTCTGTGAACCTTAAGCATTGTTGCCGGAATGTGAGTGTTTATTCCGCCCTCCAGAAGCTCCTTTACAACCTTGTGCTTACTTGCACCGCTTGCAAGGAGAACAATTTTGCGGGAAAGAAGAATTGAACGGATACCCATTGTAAGCGCGGCTGTGGGTACATCCTCTTCTTTTTCAAAAAAGCGTGAATTTGCCTTTATTGTGCTTTTTGTAAGGCCGGTCAAATGAGTTTTTGCATTAAGATTCGCTTCGGGCTCATTAAAGCCTATGTGACCGTTTTTGCCGATACCGAGAATCTGCAGGTCAATACCGCCGGCGTTTTTGATTTTTCTGTCATATTCAGCACATTCTTTTTCGGGATTATCGGTAGTGCCGTCAAGAATGTTGATGTTTTCAGGCTTTACATTAACCTTTGAAAACAGATGCTTGTTCATAAAGTAGTGATAGCTCTGGTCGTTTTCATCAGCTATGGGGTAGTATTCATCCAGGTTAAAGGTTGTAACATCGGAAAAATCAAGCTCACCTGCAGCATTCATTTCTGCAAGCCTGGCATACATACCCTCAGGTGTAGAACCGGTGGCAAGACCGAGAACACTATCGGGCTTTATGGTTATCTGGCTGGCAACAATTTTTGCGGCTTTACGGGAAAGCTCTTCGTAGTTTTCGCAAACAATAACGCGCATAATACAAACAACTCCTTTAAACTTTTGCGTTACAAAAATATAATAACACAATTTTCATTAAAAGTATTTGCACAATTCTTCATTTTAGTTGCACTTTTTGTTGAAAAGGGCTTGAATGTGTCCCGGAAATGTGGTATCATATAAAAAGCAAAAGGAGGCGGTATTGTGGCAGATTTTCAAATGACAACCCTGAAAACGGAAATTTCCGTTACAAAAATTTGCACAGTTCACTATTTTGAATATTCCAAGGACCACTATTTTCCCGGTGAAAGTCACCCTTTCTGGGAATTTGTCTATGTGGATAAGGGTGAGATAACTGCGGTTGCGGAGAAAACACGCCATATACTGCATCACGGGGATATAATTTTCCATAAGCCCGATGAATGGCACACCCTGTATGCCAACGGTGAAATTGCACCCAACATTGTTATTGTGACCTTTCACAGCACCTCCCATGCAATGAACTTTTTTGAAAACAAAATAATGAAGGTGGGACAGAGGGAGAAAAACATTATAACCGAAATAATCAATGAATATTTAAAATCCTTTTCAACTCCGGTTGACGATACCTTTACAACTTACCTCACCCGAAAGAAGGATGGTGTTTTCGGTGGGGAACAGATGATAAGAAATTTACTTGAACAGCTTCTTATTTCAATGATGCGGGGAAATGATATTCCCAGGCAGACGGTAGGAAAAACCACACGCCTTGATGCTAACCTTAACCTTATGCTGGGATATATGGAAAATAACATTTCGGGGGTTGTTTCGGTTGATGACCTTTCGAAATATGCCGGAATAAGCCGTTCTGCCGTGGCTCAGATTTTCAGAAGTGAGCTTGGCTGCGGTGCAAATCAGTACTTTATAAAAATGAAGATAGATACCGCAAAGAAATACATACGGGAGGGGAATCATAATTTCACACAGATTTCCGCCATGCTTGGCTATTCCGGAATACATTACTTTTCAAGACAGTTCAAAAAAGTTACGGGAATGTCACCTATGGAATATGCCCGGTCAATCAAGCTTCTTCTTGAAAAAACCGGCTCGCAGGACGCCTTTGACAAAGAATAAAACCAAAAAAAGACCATGTTTAGGCAAATTGACTATTGACTTTTACACTTTATTGTGTTAAAATGTTAAAGCGATAAAGCGAAAGGACGGTGAAATTTATGACTCAGTTTCATAATGAAAAGTTTCGGGAAAGCACAGAAAAGCTTTTTGAAGCAATTTTAACCCTTGAAAGTGTTGAGGAATGTCATAAATTTTTTGAAGATATCTGCACAATTAAGGAGCTTCAGGAAATATCACAGCGTTGGGCTGTTGCAAGAATGCTTGACCTCGGAAGTAACTACCAGGAGGTTTCAAAGGAGACAGGTGCTTCAACCGCTACAATAAGCCGTGTAAACAAATGCCTTGTTTACGGCAGCGGCGGTTATAAAGAAATTCTTGAAAAATCGGGTCAGGGAAAGAGAGAAGAATAATGGAAACAAGTTTTTTTGAAAACGGGGAAAAGGCAATTTTTGACCTTCGCAGGATTTATCAGAAATACGGCTACAGCCGTTATAAAATGAGTAAATTTGAGGAATATGACCTTTATGTTCGCAATAAGGATTTCCTTGTATCGGAAAATGTAATTACCTTTACCGATACCGATGGCAGACTTATGGCGCTTAAACCGGACGTAACCCTTTCAATAGTGAATAATGCGAGCCCTTCTGAACACTCTGTACAGAAGGTATATTATAATGAAAATGTTTACAGGGTTTCCAAGGGCACACAGTCTTACAAGGAAATTATGCAGGTGGGACTGGAATGCATAGGCAATGTGGACGATTATTCTGTGTATGAAGTTTTAAGGCTTGCGGCAGAAAGCCTTGAAACAATTTCGGAGGATTTTGTTCTGGATATTTCGCATCTGGGAATTGTGGAAAGTGTTCTTGACGGGGCAGGTCTTTCGGAAAAATGCAAAAAAAAGGTTCTTGGCTTTATGGCTGAGAAAAACATACACGGAATCCGCTCTGCCATGGCAGAAGAGGGCGTGGAAAATGAAACCGTGCTGAAGCTTGCAGGCATTTACGGCGACAGCACAAAGGTTTATCCCTTCCTTGATAAGGTGAAAACAGAGGAAAACTCAGAGGTAATTGAAAACTTCAAAAAGATTTTTACAGCTCTTGAAGAAGCCGGCTTTAAAGATAAAGTAAGAATAGATTTTTCGCTTATAAGCGATATGAAATACTACAACGGTTTTGTGTTCAAAGGCTTCATAAACGGCATTTCTTCGGGCGTGCTTACAGGCGGTCAGTATGATAAGCTTATGTACAAGCTTGGTAAAAAGTGCGGTGCTATTGGCTTTGCTGTGTATCTGGATTTGCTTGAGCGGTTTGAAGAATCCGAAAAGGAATACGATGTGGACACGGTAATTCTTTATGATGAAAAAACAGAGCTATCGGCACTGAGCAATACAGTAAAAATGTTTTCGGAAAATGACAAAACCGTGCTTGCACTCCGCCAGGTACCGGAAAAACTACGGTACAGACAGCTGCTTAAAATGAACGAGAGAGGGGTTGAGATTGTTGGATAAAATGTTGAATGTTGCCCTTCCAAAAGGCAGACTTGGTGAAAAGGTTTACGATATGTTTGAAAAAGCAGGGTTTGAATGTCCTTCAATACGGGAAAATAACCGTAAGCTGATTTTTGAAAACCCTGAAAAAAATGTAAGATATTTCTGGGTAAAGCCTTCGGATGTTGCAATTTATGTAGAACGGGGTGCAGCGGATATAGGTGTGGCAGGTAAAGATATTCTTCTTGAATACAGCCCCGATGTTTATGAGCTTCTTGACCTTGATATCGGCAAATGCCGTATGGCGGTTGCCGCAAAAAAGGATTTCCGTGACAATAACAAAAACACCCTCCGTGTTGCAACAAAGTTTACAAACATTGCAAAAAGTTTTTATTCCTCAAAAGGCAGGGATATTGACATAATCCATCTTAACGGCTCCATAGAAATTGCACCCATACTTGGTCTTTCGGATGTTATTGTGGATATTGTGGAAACCGGTACCACTCTGAAGGAAAACAACCTTGAGGTGGTGGAAACCATTGTACCAATAAGTGCCCGGTTTATTGCAAACAAATCAAGCTTTAAGTTCAAAGGCGTGCAGATTGAAAAAATAGTAGAACATCTTCAGGGAATAGGGGAAGAAAAATGATAAAAATACTTAAATACGGCGAAGTTGAAAATAAGGATATTTTTGCAAGGGTTGTACCCACCGTGAATGTTGAGGATATTGTAGCGGAAATTATTTCGGATGTTCGTGCAAACGGTGACAGCGCCCTTTACAAATACTGTGAAAAGTTCGATAAAGCAAAGCTTACCTCACTTCAGGTAACTAAAGAGGAAATTGAAGAAGCAGTAGGCATGGTTGAACCGGAGTTTCTTGAAATTCTTAAAAAAGCGGCAAAAAACATCCGTAAATTCCATGAAAAACAGGTAAGAAACAGCTTTATAATTAACGACGAAAACGGCATTGTAACCGGTCAGAAGGTAATTCCCGTTGACCGTGCAGGTCTTTATGTGCCGGGCGGTACAGCGGCTTACCCGTCAACGGTGCTGATGGATTCCATCCCGGCAAAAATTGCAGGCTGTCCCGAGGTTGTTATGGTAACACCTCCCGGAGCCGACGGAAAGGTAAACCCGGTAATTCTTGCAGCGGCATACATTGCAGGAGTAGATAAAATCTTTAAAGTGGGCGGTGCTCAGGCTATTGCCGCACTTGCCTACGGTACTGAAAGTGTTCCGAAGGTTGATAAAATTGTAGGTCCCGGCAACGCTTTTGTTGCTGAGGCAAAAAAACAGGTGTTTGGCGTTGTTTCAATTGATATGATAGCAGGTCCAAGCGAAATTCTCATAGTTGCAGACGGTACCTGTAATCCCGCCTATGTTGCGGCAGATTTGCTTTCTCAGGCAGAACACGATAAAATGGCAAGTGCGGTGCTTGTTACCGACAGCGAGAAGCTTGCAGAAGATGTAAGTGCAGAGCTGGAAAAACAGATTCCTATGCTTGAAAGAGCAGAAATCGCACGCGCTTCCATTGATAATAACGGCAAAATTATTGTGGCAACTGACCTGAAGGTTGCCATAGATATAGCAAATGAAATTGCTCCCGAGCATCTTGAACTTTGCGTGGATAATCCTTTTGATTATCTTGATGCAATTCGTCATGCCGGTTCGATTTTTATGGGTAAAAACTGCCCCGAGGCTCTTGGGGATTATTACGCAGGACCAAACCACACCCTTCCTACAAGCGGTACTGCAAAGTTTTCAAGCCCTCTTTCGGTAGATGATTTTGTTAAGAAAACACAGTATACCTATTACACAAAGGATGCCCTTTCAAGGGTAGCGAGAGATGTGGAGTTCTTTGCAAAAAAGGAAGGTCTTACAGCTCACGCAAAAAGTGCTGTAATCCGTACGGAGGAGTAAAAATTTATGAGTAGATTTTTTTCACAGAGATATAAAAATCTTGTGCCTTATACACCGGGTGAACAACCGAAAAATGTAACAAGGCTTATAAAACTCAACACGAACGAATCCCCATTTCCGCCTTCGGAAAAAGCAAGGGAATATGCCTCTCAGGTGGCGGAAAACCTTCAGCTTTACCCTGACCCGGAGTGTAAGGGGCTGAATATGAAAATGGCAGAGGTGCTTGGAGTAAAAGAAACTCAGGTTCTTGCTACAAACGGCTCGGATGAAATTCTCAACTTTGCTTTTATGGCATTTTGCGACGAGGAGCATCCGGCGGCATTTCCCGATATAACCTACGGCTTTTATCCTGTTTATGCAGAACTTAACAAGGTTCCCTATGAGGAAATTCCATTGACCGACGATTTTTGCATAAATGTTGAAGATTATATTGGCATAAACAAAACAATTTTTATTGCCAATCCCAACGCCCCTACGGGTATTGCCCTTAAAAGGGAAGAAATTGAAGAAATTCTGCAGTCCAACCCTGATAATGTAGTGATTGTAGATGAGGCTTATGTGGATTTCGGAGCAGAAAGCTGTGTAGGACTGATTGAAAAATATCCGAATCTTCTTGTTACACAGACCTTTTCTAAAAGCCGCTCAATGGCAGGTGCAAGGCTTGGGTTCGGCATAGCCTGCGAGGAGCTTATCCGGGACCTTAACACAATTAAATATTCCACAAATCCTTATAACATCAACAGAATGACAATGGCGGCAGGTATAGGCTCGCTTGAGGACCAAAGCTACACCGTTGAAAACTGTAAAACAATAGCGGATAACCGTGAATATACCAAAACAGAGCTTGAAAAAATGGGCTTTGAGGTGCTTGATTCCGCGGCTAACTTTGTTTTTGCAAAAAGTGAAAAAATCAGCGGTGAAGAGCTTTACCTTGGCTTGAAGGAAAGAGGAATAATTGTCCGCCATTTCACAAAAGAAAGAATTAAGGAATTCAACCGTATAACAATCGGTACAAAAACTCAGATGGATGCCTTTCTTGCGGCAACCGCTGAAATTTTATCGGAAAAGGAATGATGTTTATGAGATGCGCTGAAATTAACAGAAAAACAGCCGAAACAGACATTAAGCTTAAGCTTGACATTGATGGCAGAGGAACCGGTGAAATTGCAACAGGATGCGGTTTTCTTGACCATATGCTCACTCTTTTTGCAAAGCACGGCAGATTTGATATAAACCTTACCTGCAACGGTGACACAGAGGTTGATGACCACCACACCGTTGAGGATATCGGCATTGCTCTGGGTGAGGCTTTTGAACAAGCTCTCGGAGATAAAAAGGGCATTGTCCGTTACGGCAGTATGATACTTCCCATGGACGAAAGCCTGATTCTCTCAGCGGTAGATTTGTCGGGTAGAAGTCAGCTTGAATATGCCCTTGAGTTCAGCACAGAAAAAATCGGCACCTTCGATACAGAGCTTGTGGAAGAATTCTGGCTTGGCTTTGTGAGAAACTGCAAATGTAACCTTCATATCCGTCAGCTTGCCGGGGGCAATTCGCATCACATTGCCGAAGGTGCGTTCAAATCTGTTGCCCGTTCTCTTAAAGAGGCGGTAAAGATTGACCCGGATTTTGCAGATGAAATACCCTCAACCAAAGGAGTTCTTTAAATGATAGCAATTGTAGATTACGGTGTGGGCAACCTTTTTTCCCTGACCAGCTCATTCCGTGCCATAGGTGCGGATATATGCGTAACCGGGGATAAGGAGGAAATTGCCCGTGCAGATAAAATAATTCTTCCGGGCGTGGGTGCTTTTGAAGACGCGGCAAAAAAGCTTCGGGAAACAGGGCTGGATGCTGTTCTCAAAGACCGTGCAGCAGCAGGCGTGCCCCTTCTTGGTATATGTCTGGGAATGCAGATGCTCTTTGAAAAAAGCTATGAATACGGTGAACACAAGGGTCTGGGGCTTATTAAGGGTGAAATCCGCCCCATTGCCGAGGTGATAGGGGAAGGACTGAAAATTCCACACATCGGTTGGAATGCCCTTCATTTTAAACAGCCGAAAAGTGAGCTTTTTAAATATCTTAAAGAGAATGACTGCGTTTATTTTGTTCATTCATATTACGGTGCAAACTGTGATGAAAGCGTAACCGCAACAGCCGAATACGGTGCAGAGCTTACCGCCTCGGTGGAAACGGGCAATGTTTACGGCTGTCAGTTCCACCCTGAAAAAAGCGGCGAGGTGGGGCTGAAAATTCTTAAAGCTTTTTGTGAAATGGAGTAAAGATATGTACATATTTCCTGCGATAGATTTGTACGACGGTAAAGCGGTGCGCCTTTTAAAGGGCGATTACAACCAAATGACCGTTTACAGCGATAACCCTGCCGAATTTGCGGCAGATTTTGAAAAAAGCGGTGCGAAGCATCTTCACCTTGTGGATTTAGAGGGTGCCCGTGACGGCACAACACCTAACCTTGAGGTGGTTGAAAAAATAGTTAAATCCTGCAATATGTTTACAGAAATAGGCGGCGGAATCCGCAGTATGGAGGTTGTGGACAGATATATTTCTGCAGGTGTTGACCGTGTAATTCTCGGTACGGCAGCAGTAAAGGACGAGGCTTTTCTGAAAGAAGCTCTTGAAAAATACGGTGAAAAAATTGCCGTAGGTGTGGATATTAAAGATGGGTTTGTGGCTGTAAAAGGATGGACGGAAAGCTCAGGCATTCCTTTTATGGAATTTTGCATAAAAATGGAAAAACTTGGTGTGGATTGCATTATCTGCACCGATATCTCCAAGGACGGAGCTATGCAGGGCACAAACCGTGAACTTTACCGTGAGCTTTCTGCAAAGCTTAACCTTAAAATAACTGCGTCAGGCGGTGTTTCCTCACTTGATGATGTGAAGGCTTTGCGTGCGCTTGGTATTTACGGTGCAATTATCGGCAAGGCATATTACACCGGTGCGGTTTCAATAAAAGAGGCTATAGAGGTGGCAGAATGATAACAAAAAGAATAATTCCCTGCCTTGATGTAAAAAACGGCAGGGTGGTAAAAGGTGTGAATTTTGAAGGGCTTTCGGATGTTTCTTCACCGGTGGAGCTTGCAAAGTTTTACAGCGACTGCGGTGCAGATGAGCTTGTGTTTTACGATATTACAGCCTCCAGCGAAGGAAGGGCACTTTTTACTGATATTTTAACAGAGGTTGCAAGTAAAATTTTCATACCTCTCACAGTTGGCGGTGGTATAAACACTCTTGAAGATTTTGACCGTGTGCTTAAATGCGGTGCGGATAAGGTAAGTGTTAATTCCGGTGCAATTAAAAACCCCGACCTTGTGTACAGGGCAGCAAAGCTTTACGGTGACCAATGCGTGGTAATATCCGCTGATGTAAAACGGGTTGACGGTGTTTTTCGTGTGTTTGCCAAGGGCGGCAGAGAAAATACCGGTATGGAAGCTATTGAGTGGATAAAACGCTGTGTGGATAACGGAGCAGGCGAGGTAGTGCTGAACTCCATTGATACCGATGGCGTAAAAAAAGGCTTCGACCTGGAAATGCTGGATAAGGTGTGCAATGTGGTAAATGTACCGGTTATAGCATCAGGCGGTGCCGGCTGCATACAGGACTTTGTAACGCTTTTCAAAACCCTTCCCAAGGTGGATGCAGGTCTTGCGGCATCAATTTTTCATTTCGGAGAGGTTGCAATTAAAGACCTTAAAAATGAACTCAGCAAGGAAAATATTCCTGTCAGAATAATATGAAAGAGGTAACGGACATGGTAGAAATTGAAAAACTCAAATTTGATGAAAACGGGCTTATTCCCGCAATTGTGGTGGATACAGTATCCAAAAAGGTACTGACTCTGGCTTATATGAACCAGGAAAGCCTTAAAATTTCCCTTGAAAAAAGACTCACCTGTTTTTACAGCAGATCCCGTCAGGAGCTTTGGCTTAAAGGGGAAACCAGCGGAAACTATCAGCATATAGTTTCCATTACAGCAGATTGTGATTACGATGCCCTTGTAGTTGAGGTAAGCAAGGAGGGACCTGCTTGTCATACCGGTACGGAATCCTGCTTTACAAACCTTGTGTATCAGAACCCTAACCGTCACAGTTTTTCCTATGATGACCTTATGAAGCTTATTGAAGGCAGAAAAACTGAACAGAAGGAAGGCTCTTATACCACCTATCTTTTTGAAAAGGGTCTGGATAAAATGCTGAAAAAAATCGGTGAGGAAAGCACCGAAGTTATTATTGCAGCAAAGGCAAATGATAAAAAGGAGACAATTTATGAAATTGCCGACCTTGAATATCACCTGCTTGTTATGATGATTGAAATGGGAATTTCTCTTGAGGATGTTCATAAAGAGCTTGCATCACGCCATATTATTGACACAAAGGTTAAACAGGAGAAGATGACCTGATGAGAGATTTGCACGTTCATACAACATATTGTGACGGCAACAATACTCCTGAGGAAATGGTGCTTGCGGCAATAGAAAAAGGACTTGATTGCATAGGCTTTTCTGTCCATGCCTATATGGAGAAGGACCACAGCTATTGTATAAAAAAAGAAAATATCGAAAAATACAAAGAGGAAATAAGAGCTCTTAAGGAAAAATACAAGGATGATATAATAGTTCTCTGTGGCGTTGAACAGGATATTTTTTCCCGGGAATCCACCGATGATTACGACTATGTTATCGGCTCAGTGCATTATGTGGGGGAGGGTATCCCGGAGCTTTGTATTGATGACACCGAAAAGCTTTTTGCAGAGGTTGCGGAGAAACATTTTGGCGGTGATTTTTATGCTATGGTAGAGGAGTATTATAAAATCGCTGCACAGCTGCCGGAAAAGGTGAAGCCTGATATTATAGGTCATTTTGACATAATAACAAAATATAATGAGGGCGGAAAATACTTTGACGAAGCCCATCCCCGTTATGTTGCGGCATATAAAAAAGCCGTGGATTCTCTGGTTAAATACGGCATACCCTTCGAGGTTAATACCGGGGCTATAGGCAGAGGCTATAAAACTCAGCCCTATCCTGCAAAACCCATATTTGACTATATCATCGAAAAAGGCGGAGATTATGTTTTTTCCGGGGATGCTCACAGCAGAGAAGGGCTTTGCTTTCAGTTTGAAAAATGGGAAAAGGAATATCTTGAAAAATAAAAAAGTCTTCCGGGAGGAAGACTTTTTTGTTGTTATTCTAAAATTTTTCCGTCGGTAGAAATTGTAACAACCTGCCAGGGAATAAATTTTCCGCTTGTCTGCAGAGCTTTTTTTACGGCAAGCTCAATTCCGCCACAGCAGGGGACCTCCATACGGACAACAGTAACACTTTTTATGTCGTTGGTTTTTATAATTTCAGTAAGCTTTTCAGAATAATCCACGGAATCAAGCTTCGGACAGCCTACCAGGGTAATGTGATTTTTCATAAAATCCTCGTGGAAATTTGCATAGGCATATGCGGTACAGTCTGCTGCAATAAGCAGCTTTGCACCGCTGAAATATGGTGCATTTACAGGTGCAAGCTTAATCTGTACCGGCCATTGACGAAGCCGGGAAGCAGAGGGGACAGAAATGTGCGAACCGGGGGCATCATCACAGTTTATGGTACGGCTTGCCGTACCGGGACAACCGCAGGGAGCAGCTTGTGCGTTCTTTTTGTTTTCAAGAACGGCTTTTTCGTTATATGCCGCTGCCTCGCGTTCTACAAAAGAAATTGCACCTGTGGGGCAGGCAGGGAGACAGTCGCCAAGACCGTCGCAGTAATCGTCCCTTAACAGCTTTGCTTTGCCGTTTACCATACCGATGGCACCTTCGTGACAAGCCGCTGCACAAAGACCGCAACCGTTACATTTTTCCTCATCTATTTTAATTATCCGTCTTATCATAACACAGTTCTCCTTTCGAGTTCAAAGTACAGCTATATTATAACATATAAATTCCGGTTTGTCTATGGGGAAATGCTGGGGTTGTTATTCAGAGATTGTATAAGCAAAATCGGAAACGAGTTTACCGCCTTTATTTAATTATATCATATTAGTTAAAAATGCAATGGTGGATTCGCAACCCCAAGAGTTGTGCGGTGGCGCACAACTCCGCAAATTTCCCTGACGGGAAAGTTTGCATCGAAGTTCTCAGACAGCCCCTGCTTTATAAACAACAAAAGCAACACCTTGCGGTAGTGCTTTTATTGTTGGTGGAGAGGGGTGGATTCGCAACCCCAAGAGTTGTGCGGTGGCGCACAACTCTGCAAATTTCCCTGACGGGAAAGTTTGCATCGAAGTTCTCAGACAGCCCCTTGCTT
>JAZQCS010000071.1:0-55853 GCA_045546415.1 Clostridia bacterium
AGTTGTAGCTAAGTGTTGTCTTCCTAAGACCGCTTGGCCTCCGACTTCTGTTTTTGCGGCAGGCAGAGCCTTTGAGCAGATTCGCAACTCCATCTGTTACCCCCGTCTTAATGTAAAAATTGGTGCAACTCACGCAGGTATTTCTGTAGGTGAGGACGGCGGAAGCCACCAGTCTGTTGAAGATATTGCTATTATGCGTTCTCTTCCCGGTATGGTAGTTATAAGCCCTTGCGATGCTGAGGAATCCCGTCAGGCTGTGCTTGCAGCCGCAAAATATGACGGTCCGGTTTATCTTCGTTTTGGCAGACTTGCTGTTCCTGCTGTTTATGAGGAAGGTAAATGTAACTTTGAAATCGGTAAAGGTATTACCCTTCGTGAAGGAACCGATGTTACTCTTATTGCAACCGGTCTTATGGTAACTCCAACTCTTGAGGCTGCACAGGCTCTTGCTGAAAAAGGCATCAGCGCAGAGGTTATTGACATTCACACCATAAAGCCTATTGACAGCGAGCTTATTGCAAAATCCGCCGTTAAAACCGGCAAGGTTGTAACCATTGAAGAGCACAACATAATTGGCGGTCTCGGAAGTGCAGTTGCAGAGGTTCTTTCAGAAAAGGCTCCTTCAAAAATGCTACGTATTGGTATTGAGGATAAGTTTGGTAAATCCGGTACTCCTGCCGCACTTCTTGAAGAATACGGCCTGACAAAAGAAAACATTATTGCTAAGGTTGAAGCTTTTGTAAAATAAAGCCTATCTTTAGTTTCCATTTTAAACTTAGTATTTAAAGGTGACTTATATGGATAACAACCATTCACCCCTTGCTGACCGCATAAGACCCTCCGCCCTTTCGGAGGTTGTTGGTCAGAACCACATTTTAGGAGAAAACAAGCTGCTGTCGAGGGTTCTCGGCAGCGGCAAGCTTCCCAATATGATTTTTTACGGTCCCTCGGGCACGGGCAAAACTACTGTTGCAAGGATTATTGCGGCAAAGGCAGGCAAAAAGCTTTTTTGCCTTAATGCCACAACCGCCTCGGTTTCGGATATCCGTGAGGTTGCAAACAGCGTTGGTTCCATTGAAGCCGCCGGGGGTGTTTTGCTGTACCTTGATGAGATTCAGAATTTCAACAAAAAGCAGCAGCAATCCTTACTTGAATATATTGAAAATGGAAGCATAACCCTTATTGCATCCACCACCGAAAACCCTTATTTTTATGTGTATAATGCAATTCTCAGCCGAAGCACGGTTTTTGAATTCAGACCTGTTGAAGCAGATGATGTTGAAAAAGCTCTTCTTCGCGCGGTGGAAATTTTAAAAAAGGACTATCCTTCTCTTGATTTTCAGGTGGAGGACGGTGCTTTGTTTCACATAGCAAATTCCTGTTTCGGTGATGTACGCAAGGCTATGAATATGCTTGAAATATGCACAGCCGCTGCCATGACCGAAAACGGCATACATATAACCGAAGAGCTCGCAAGAGAAGCAAGCGGCAGACCTGCCATGCGCTATGACCGGGACGGAGACAGTCACTATGATATACTTAGTGCTTTTCAGAAATCAATACGGGGAAGCGACCCGGATGCGGCTCTTCACTATCTGGCACGGCTTGTTGTTGCAGGAGATTTAATTTCCATATGCCGCAGGCTTCTTGTAATTGCCGCTGAAGATATCGGTCTTGCTTACCCTATGGCAATTACAATTGTAAAAAGCTGTACCGACGCAGCAAAGGAGCTCGGCTTTCCTGAAGCACAAATTCCCCTTGCTCAGGCGGTTATTCTGCTTGCTACTGCGCCTAAATCCAATTCGGGCGTAAATGCAATAGGCAGCGCAATATCCGAGCTTGAAACCACCGATGTTGGCGATATCCCCAAGCATCTGAAGGATTCTCACTACAAGGGTGCGGGAAAGCTTGGAAACGGACTTACATACAAATATCCCCATATGTACCCCGGTCATTACATTCCGCAGCAATATCTGCCTGACGCTATCCGCGACCATGTTTACTATGAATACGGCGATAACAAAACCGAGCAGGCTGCAAAGGAATATTGGGATAAAATTAAAGGAAATAAGTGATTTTTTTATGAATAACAAAAAAGCCCACTTTCTAAAGGGCTTTCGTGATGGTCTTCCCATTGGACTTGGCTACCTTTCCATTTCCTTTGGGTTTGGCATAACGGCAGTTTCAAAAGGGCTCGAAGCTCTTTATGCCATTCTCATTTCAATGACCAACCTTACCTCGGCAGGTCAGGTGGCAGGCCTTGGGGTTATTGTTGCCGGCGGCACTCTGGTGGAAATTGCCCTTACTCAGCTTGTAATAAATTTGCGTTACAGCCTTATGGGAATTGCTCTTTCCCAGAAGCTTGAAAAAGGGTTTGGAAGCCTTCAGCGTATGCTTACCTCTTTTTTCATAACGGATGAAATTTTTGCTGTGTCTATGCTTCGGGGTGTACCTGTAACTCCTTCATATATGTACGGTCTTGCAACCCTGCCATACATAGGCTGGGCCCTCGGCACAACCCTGGGTGCATTTGCCGGGGACATTCTCCCCGGTTCCATTACAACCGCTCTTGGCATTGCAATTTACGGAATGTTCATTGCCATTGTTGTACCTCCTGCAAAAAAGGATACGGGCGTGCTCATTACCGTTTTGCTTGCTGTTGCCCTTAATTGCATTATTCGTTATGTGCCTGTTTTCAGCGGTATAACTCCGGGGTTTGCAATAATAATATGCGCAGTTTGTGCTTCCCTTGTGGCAGCGGCTGTAAAACCTATTGAGGAGGATTACGATGAATAAAATTCTCTTATACATACTGGTTATGGCGCTTGTTACCTATGCTGTGCGAATGATTCCCTTTTTGCTGTTCCGCAAAAAGATAAAATCCCGTTTTGTGCGAAGTGTCCTGCACTACATACCCTACGCTGTACTCAGCGCAATGGTTATTCCCGATGTGTTTTTCTCCACGGGAGGTCTCGATGGTATAATTGCAGGCGTTTGCGGATTTACCGTTGCGGTAATTCTTGCGGCACTTGAACGCTCACTCCTTACTGTTGCGGTTTGTGCCGTAGCAGTGGCATACGTTGTGGGGTTTTTTATTTGAATATTAAGTTAGGGCGATTTTTTAAATCGCCCTTTTTATTTTTTTGTAAACTGATTGCAGGCATCATCCAGCGGGAAATACATTCTGCAACCGCCCTAATCGGAACACCGTGCAGAGTGTTTCCGGAAATTACGGTGACCAACGGTCGCCCCTACACTGCAGAAAAAAGGCGGGGATGAACCCCGCCATTACCATTTAATTTTAACCTTCAATTTCATCCGCAATCTGCTGAGCCATTTTATGAAACATTACCATCATTTCTTCAAACAACTCATTATTATGTCCGGAAGATGGGGCAGTTTCAAGGGAAATTACACCATCAAACTCTATTTCTTTAAGAGCCTGACAGAATTCTGTCCACTTAAAAGAGCCGTAAAAAGGTGGCAAATGCATATCAATACGGAATTTGTTATCGTGAACATGAAGTACGCGCAGTTCATCACCAAGCTCTGCAACAGACTCATAAACCGGAAGCTCAGGGAACACATTGAGGTGTCCCGTATCAAGACAGATTTTGAAATGGTCGTCGTCAATTTCCTTAACAAAACGAAGAATATCTGCAGGAGTAGCTATTGAAAAGTTAATCATTGGCATATTTTCCAGGCAGATTGTAACATCATATTCCTTTGCTGTTTTAAGAAGTTCACGGAAAAACTCAAGATTTATTTTCCAGGTTTCCTCCGTTTTTCCTTCTTTAACATCTTCCCAACCGTTTGCAAAAATGGGATGAATTACCCAGTTTTTACAGCCAAGAAGAGCCGTCAGGCGGATTGATTCGCGCATTTTTTCCATTCGTTCGGCTCTGTCCTCGGGAGTTACATCCTGAGCAGGCCATCTCCATGGGCCGTGTACCTGGGAAAACTCTATGCCGGCTTCGGCTGCAAGTTTTTTTTGCATAAGTATGGTCTTTTCAGCCTTTTCCTTATCTGTATAAAAGAAAGTTTCGGTATTGAGCAAACCAAAATCCACACAGGAAAAACCGAAGGATTTCAGCTTTTTGTATGTGTCATCACCCCAAAGGGTAAAAAATCCCGAAGGATAAGAGAAGCCTATACCTGTTTTCATAATTTAAACTCCTTTCGTACCATCTGCTGTATACATTATTTCTATTGCAGATTTCATGTTTTCAATAACAACCGTATCTGTGCCTTTTTCAAACTCACCGTCAAGGGTCCAGTTAACATCTTCCGGCATTTTAAAGGCAATTTTTGATGCCCTGAAAAATTCAAACACCTCTTCATCCGAAAAATCAGTATTAATAAGTCCCCATAAAATTTTGTTCAACTGTACCGGGTTTTTAGGCTGTTTTACAAAAAGCACCTCAAACAAGCCGTCGTTCAGATTTACACCGTTGCCGGACAGCTTAATTACTCCGCCTACAGAATAGGAATTGCACACCGCACCAAAAATGTAATCCCCTTCAAAATCTCTGTCATCCGAAAAGGCTTCTATGTGGTAGGGCTTAATGGTTGTTAAGTCTTTGATTCCGCCCAGAACATAAGCAAAATGACCCAGAGCGTTTTTCATGTCCTGGGGAACATTGTAGGAGGTTGCGGTAAAAGCACCAAAGGAGGCAATATATGAAAAATATCTTTCTCCGTTAAACCTACCTATGTCAAGGCGCACCGGCTCTTCAGTTTTTACAATGCTTTCTGCCGCAAGAATTGGCTCTGTAGGCATTTTCATACTGTTTGCAAAGTCATTGGTGCTTCCTGCGGGAATGAAGCCTATGGGCACTTTTTTGCCGGACTTTGCAACTCCGCTGAGCACACCGTTTAAAGTGCCGTCTCCTCCGCAGCATACAATCAGGTCGTACTGTCCTTCCTCAGCCCCTTCGCGCGCCATTTTTTCAGCATCTCCCGGAGCGAGGGTAAAACGCGTGGTTACAAGGTATTCTGCCTTGCAAAACACCTCGGTTATGCCAAACAGTGCTGCCTGTACAAGAAGCTTACCCGATTTCGGATTAATTATAAGCAACATTTTTTTCAAAACAAAATCGCCTCTTTTAATTTTGGAAACGGGCGGCGCCACGCCGCCCGTAGTTTATAAAGTATACTTAGTTTCCTTTAAGAACCTTTGCACATCTTGGGCAAAGTGTAGGATGCTCACTATCGGAGCCAAGCTCACGGATAAGCCAGCAGCGTTCACACTTTTCACCCTTTGCTTCTTCAACCTTAACGGTGATGGGGTTATTTTCACCCTTCACTCCTTCACCGGTGCCGTTTACAAGCTCAACAGAAGAAACAATGAAAATTGTCTCTAAGCTGTCACTAACAGCTTTAAGCTTATCGTATGCTTCTCCTTCAGCATAAATTGTAACACCTGCCTGAAGAGAGGAACCTATTATCTTTTCTGTTCTTGCTGCCTCTAAAGCCTTTGCAACATCAGAGCGAAGAGAAATAAGGTCATCATACTTAGCCTTAAGGGCATCATCAACATATTTATCGTTAAAGGAAGGCATATCGTTGAACAGAACGCTGTAGGTATCGTCTCCTTCAACATGAGGCATTTCCTTCCAGATTTCCTCGGAGGTGAAAGCAAGCACAGGAGCAAGCATTTTTACAAGGCTGTCAAGTACCATGTACATAGCTGTCTGTGCACTTCTTCTTTCGAAGGAATCAGTTTTTTCTGCGTAAACTCTATCCTTTACAATATCAAGGTAGAAGTTTGACATATCAACAACACAGAAATTATGAATAGCATGGTAAAGAATATGGAACTCATAGTTATCGTAAGCCTCTCTTACCTTGCCCACAACCTCGTTGAGCTTAAGAATTGCCCACTTATCAAGCTCCATCATATCTTCAAACTTAACCATATCCCGGTCAGGATTGAAGTCGCTGATATTACCCAAAATATATCTTGCTGTGTTTCTGATTTTTCTGTAAATTTCAGAAATCTGCTTCAAAATATCGGGAGAAATTCTTACATCTGCCTTGTAATCGGAAGAAGAAACCCAAAGACGAAGAATATCCGCACCCATCTTTTCTGCAACATCCTTGATGGGGTCAATACCGTTACCAAGGGATTTTGACATTTTTTTGCCCTCACCGTCAACAACCATGCCGTGAGTTAAAACGGTTTTGTAGGGAGCCACGCCCTTGGTTGCAACTGCAGTAAGAAGCGAGGACTGGAACCAGCCTCTGTACTGGTCGTTACCTTCAAGGTACATATCTGCTACTGAGCAAATACCTCTTTCGTCAAGAACTGCAGCGTGAGATGAACCGGAATCGAACCACACATCCATAATATCGGTTTCCTTTTTAAAATGTGTGCATCCGCATTCACACTTTACGCCAAGGTCTGCCAGGAATTTATCCGCATCAATATCATACCATGCATTTGAGCCTTCCTTGCGGAACAGTTCAACAACTGCATCTATAGTTTTTTCATTTATAATAGATTTATTACATTCTTCACAGTAGAAAATCGGGATGGGAACGCCCCAGTTTCTCTGACGGGAAATACACCAGTCAGCTCTGTCACGAACCATGCCTGCAATTCTCTCTTCACCCCATTCGGGAACCCAGTTTACATTCTTTATTGCCTCAATTGCTTTATCCTTGAAAGCATCAATGGAGGCAAACCACTGCTCTGTAGCACGGAAGATGATGGGTTTTTTACATCTCCAGCAATGAGGGTACTGATGGGCAATTTTAACACTCTTTAAAAGATGGCCTGTGGCGTCCAGCTTAATTGCAATTGCCTTGTTGGCATCCTCATAACGAAGGCCTGCAAACTCGCCTGCTTCTTCTGTCATACAGCCTTTACCATCGGCAGAAACAACAATGGGAAGCTCCTTATAGTTCTGGCAAACAAGGAAGTCATCCATACCGAAGCCGGGCGCGGTGTGAACACAGCCTGTACCTGCTTCCAGGGTTACATGGTCACCGTTTATAACAAGAGACTTTCTGTCAAGGAAGGGGTGCTGACACCATATTCCTTCGAGCTCTGCACCGGTAAATTCTGCAATTATTTCAAAGCTTTCTATACCAAGGGTTGACATAACGGAATCTGCCATTTCTTTTGCAACAACAAGGTTCCCCTTTTCGGTTTTGCAAACAGCGTAGTCATAGGAGCTATTCAGACAGATTGCAACATTGCCGGGAAGTGTCCAGGTGGTAGTTGTCCAGATAACGAAATAAGTATCGGAAACATCAATGCCCTTTGCGGAAAGCACGCCTTTATCGTCTGCTACTGCAAAACGAACAAAAATTGAATAGGTTTTATCCTCCTGATATTCAATTTCTGCTTCAGCAAGGGCTGTCTGACAATCGGGACACCAGTAAACGGGTTTGAGACCCTTATAGATTATGCCCTTCTTTGCAATTTCTCCAAACACCTCTATCTGCTTTGCTTCGAATTCAGGAAGATATGTGATGTAGGGGTGCTCATAATCACCAATAACGCCAAGGCGTTTGAACTGCTGAATGTGGTTATTGATGTAACCCTCAGCAAAATCCTTACAGATTTCTCTGAACTTAACAGGACCTGCTTCTGCACGGTTTACGCCAAGCTTTTTGATTGCCTGAGTTTCGATGGGCAGACCGTGTGTATCCCAGCCGGGAATGTAAACAACCTTATGACCTGTCATAGCCTTGTGCTTGTTTACAATGTCCTTAAGAATTTTATTCAGGGCGTGACCTGTGTGAATATCGCCGTTTGCGAAGGGAGGTCCGTCGTGAAGAACATACATAGGCTTGTCTGCATTTTTCTCCAGAAGCTTGTTGTAAAGGTCCTTTGCTTCCATTTCCTCTAAGAACTCAGGTTCTCTTTTGGGAAGATTTCCCTTCATAGGGAACTCGGTCTGAGGAAGATTAAGTGTTTTTCCGTAATCCATTGTTTTCTCTCCTTAAAATATGTGATATAAATTTGTTTATGTATTTAAAAAACCTATTCTTCGTCTTTTATAACAGGTATCTGCATGGTCTGCTGGTCAACAAAGCTCTGGTCTTTTTTTGCAGTGTCATCCTCAAAGCCATACTTTTTTATTTCAGGCTCCGGAGCTACTGTTTCCCCCGGAATTATGGGGTTTTCAAATGTCATGGTATCGTCGCTGCATTTAACCCTTGGGGTACGCTCTAAAATTGCTCCCGGCTGAGGCATAACCTCAACAATATCAAGTGCATTTTTAAGTATCTGTTCCATCTGTTTTCTGTAATTGGAAAGCTGAATTTTCATGTTGGACATTTCCATATCAATTCTCGATACCTTCTGCTGTGCATCAACAATTATGGCGTTTGCCTTAATTTCCGCTTCCTCAATTATATTTTTTGCTTTTTCGGAAGCAGAGCGTTTTACCTCTTCACCGGTGCTCTGCGCCACAACAATGCTGCTCTGCAAAACATCCTCCATGGATTTGTAACGGCTTATTGCTTCAGAAAGAGCCACAATTTTGTCCTTAAGGGCAATGCGCTCCATGTAAAGCTCCTTATAATCCGCCGCAACCATTCTCATAAAGTCATCAACCTCATCCTTTTTATATCTTCCGAGGCTGCTTTTAAAGGTTTTTGTTTCAAGATCAAGCGGTGTGAACATTTTAATTCCCCCTTATCATTTGTATAAATCGTATTCTATTTTAAGTCTTCCTTTTTTTGTTTCACCAAGGCTTCCTATGTAAATGAATTTGCCAAAACCCCTTACCGAAACGGTATCTCCGGGTTTAAGCCGTTTTGAGCCGTTTTCCGCCGGCAGGTAGTTTACCATTACTCTGCCCGTCCTCAGCAATTCCTCCACCTGATTTCTGGAGCAGCCCCCAATGCGAGCCACAACGCAGTCAATACGGTCCGAGGCTACTGTTACACTGAGCCTTTCAAGGTTTTTCCGGGGCAGGGTTATTTCCTCACACTTTTGCACCTTTACAGACCTTCTGCCGATTTTGTCGCAATTTGTCAGCAAAAAATCTGCAATATCCTCCATACAGAAAACAAAGGCACCTTCCTCTGTTGTGACAATATCCCCTATGCTCTCACGGGTAACACCGAGACCCATAATTGAGCCGAGATAGTCCCGGTGAGTCAGCCCTTCCGTGTCCGAAGGAACAAGCTGTAAAATACATATGGGGAACATCTGCTCATACAAGGCTTCATCATAAAAGCCATCGGGGAAGCATCCCATAACGGTACGCTCGGCATCGGCATAACCGCCAAAGCCGAGATAGGTACATCCGGGCGCTTTAATTCCCGAAACCCGCGCCCTTTGAGTGGCATCCAGAAACTTTGAAAAAGCGGGATACCCGTTTTTAAGGCAAAGCCTTGAAAGGTCGGCAACCTTTGAGGTAAGCAGCTTTAACTCATCCATTTACATCAACCTCAGCAAAATCCGAAGAATTGCCCCCTGCAGAAAATTTATAAGCATTATAGAAATTATGGGGGTAATATCTATCATAATTGTCCTTGTAAGCGGACTCAGAAGCTTGCGTATAGGTGCTGTTACAGGTGCTGTAAACCGCTGCAGAAAGCCTCTTATTCTGTAAACCTTCTCGTTGTAGGGAATCCACGAAAGAAGGGCATCGGCCACAATGGCAAAGCTGAGAAGCTCGGCCAGAAGCGGCACTAACCAAATTATAAAACCCATGTTAATTCACCCTATTCCCAAAGGAATGTATTGTTTTTAAGTTCATTTTTGAAATCGCCCAGAATGGTAACATTGTAGGGCGCAATAAGGTAAATGTTTGCGGAAATTCTCTGAATACCTCCGTCAAGCACATAAATTGCACCGCTTAAGAAATCGAAAATTTTATGTGCAACATCCTTTTCAAGAAGCTCAAGATTTACAACTACAGGTTTTCTTTCCTTAAGATGGTCAGCAATTTCCTTTGCCTCGTCAAAATCTGCAGGCTTAATTACAACAACCTTGAACTGTGTGGTTGCGGACATGGAAACAACCTTGTTTCTTCTTGTACCGTTTTCGGAATAGGAGGCGGTTGCAGAAGGAGTGCTTCTTGCTGTTCTTTCAATTTTAGGTGCGGGAGGCTCATAATCGTAACCGTTTTCCATTTCTTCTTCCTCTGTGCTGAAGCCCATTGCCCCAAGTACATTTTTAAAAACCTTATTCATAATTAGTTTTCCCCTCTCAAAATTTTTTATAATTTTCTTTTTTAAACATTGTAATTTCTGGTGCCGAAAATTTTAGAACCCACTCTCACCATGGTGGCACCTTCTTCAACAGCAATTTCATAATCGCCACTCATACCCATGGAAAGCTCTGTAAGGTTATATTCCTCCTTATGCTTTTCAAAAAGCTCACGGAGTTTTATAAAATAGCCCCTGGTGGTTTCAGGGTCAGTTTCAATGGCAGGTACGGTCATAAGCCCTTTTACGGTTATGCCGGGCAATGCCGAAACAGTTTTAAGAACAGCCTCAAGCTCCTCTGCTTCAAGCCCGAACTTTGCATCATCCTCAGCAACATTCACCTGCAAAAGAACAGAAGTTTTAACCCCTTCCTTTACCGAAACCTTTGAGATTTCCTCAGCAAGCCTTACGGAATCTACCGAGTGGATAAGGCAGGCATTTTTTACCGCCTGCTTTACCTTATTGGTCTGCAGATGCCCTATAAGATGCACCTGCATATCTTCAGGTAAAAGAGGCTTTTTTTCACACATTTCCTGAACGCGGTTTTCTCCGATTTCCCGTACACCGCACTCATACGCCGTTATAATATCCTCCGCGGGATAGGTTTTGGAAACAGCAATGAGTTTAATTTCCCCGGGATTTCTCCCTGAGCGTTCAGCGGCCAGGCATATGTTTTTTCTGACCGATTCAAGATTTTCTTTAATACTCAAGCCTTTCCCCCTCCTATTTCCTTTTGGTACGCACAACAACCTCATCGTAAAGCAACAGCTCGTTTGAATCGGTTCCGGCTTTTACAATGGAGGTGCCGTCAGGAAGTGAGCAAAGCACCTTAACCTGTTTCTGCTTTGTTCCTGAGGTTTTGCGCACATCAACCACCATACCGGCTTCCCCTCCGTCCATAATGGCTTTAGAGGGAATGCGAAGACCTTTATAGGTAGTTTTAATTATATCAACGGTACACACTCTCTGGCTGTAAATATCACCCACATAACAGGTACCCTCAATATTCAAAATTACTTTTTTACCGTCGTAAACAAAGGAGTGAACCCTTGCATCAACGGGCTGCTGTTCGCTTCCGGTAAACCTTACGGTAATTGCCTGACCTTCGGCAAGTCCTGCTACAGTATCCTTATCGGTAACCACAGAAACAATCCAGCCGGAGTTATCCACAATTTTACAAACAGCACCTTGTATTTCGCCCTCTATAGGCTCGCCCTTTTCAATTTTGTTAAGCTTGTCCGCTGTAAGGGAGGATACATCGGAAATTTTCACACTCTCATAGCCATCCACAAAATTGTAATAAAGCCCGGAAACCGGTGCAGTAAGACCCATTCGTTTACCGCTGAGCTTACTTTCCAGAGTTGCCTTGCGGTTGTTCAGCTCAGTAAGGTCGCTGTTTCCGCCGCGGCTTTCTCCTTCAAGGTAGCGTTTTCTGCCCACAAGCATATTAATTTCATTAATGAGCGCCTGAATTTCCGTTCCCAAGCCAGCTCTTCCCTTAGAGGCTATCTGCCCGGAAAGGGTGGTTATTCTTGCGTTTATTTCGTTAATATCTGTCATATTCAGCAGGGTTGCGTCCTGAATTTTCTCAAGCTCCTCAATCCTTTCGTTTACCTGAGAAAGCTCTGCAATTACCTTTTCGTCCGCATTGCCCGAATAAACATACCCCACATTGGAGTACCGTGTTACACGGGTACCGGGGGTTATGCTGTTCTGCAGGCTTCCTTTAAGCTCCGAAACAATGGGATACTCGTTACGGATAATTACTCCCTTTGCCTGGAAGGCTTCTTCATATTCACCTGAAACGGCAGTCATATGGGTTTCGTCCACCGAAACCTTGCCGTAAACCCACCACACTCCTATGAGTATGGCAAGAATTAAAAGCATTGAAAGAAACTTTTTCATTTCAGTTCTCCTCTGATAATTTCCTCTGCTCTGTCCACGGGGTTATCCCCGGGGTCAAGTATGTTATAATTACCTCTTTTAAACCACGAAATCTGCCTTTTGGCATATCTGCGGCTTTCCATTTTAATTTTTTCTACCGCTTCCTCACGGGAAATTTCTCCCTGAAGGTACTGCACAAGCTCTTTATATCCAATTGCCTGCATTGCGGTATTTTTTTCGGTAAGACCCATTTCAAGGCAAGCCTTTACCTCCTGTTCAAGCCCCTGCTCCAGCATAATATCCACACGGTGGTTTATACGGTCATACAAAACCTCTCTGTCCCAACCAAGCATAAACCGTATGGGATTATAAATGGCAGGTGCACTGCGGCTTTCGCGATTATGCTCACCAATGGTTTTACCCGTTGCACGGTACACCTCAAGAGCACGGATAACACGCTTGGTATCGTTAACATGAAGCTTTTCATAGCTTTCGGGGTCACAATCCGCAAGAAGCCCGTGAAGTGCCTCGTTTCCGTAAGCTGCAGCAAACTCTTCAAGCTCACGGCGGACCTTTTCATCACCCTCAGCCTCACCAAGTGTAATGTTTTCGCTTACCGTGTCAATGTAAAGCCCGGTACCTCCTACCATTATGGGAAGCTTTCCTCTCCGGTGGATGTCAGCAATTACCTTATGTGCCATTCCGACATAATCCGCCAGAGAAAAATTTTCACCGGGATGAACAATATCCATAAGATGATGTGGTATGCCCTGCCTTTCCTCGTTGGATGGCTTGGCTGTCCCTACATTCATAAACTTGTAAATCTGCATTGAATCGGCAGAAACAATTTCGCCGTTCAGCCTTTTTGCAAGCTCTACCGAAAGGGCGGTTTTGCCCGATGCGGTAGGTCCTGCTATGATGACCAAGGGTATCATTTTACAACCTCTTAAACAATTTTTCAATAAAAGCTTTTGTAACGGTAGTGCTCACCGGTCTGCCGTGGGGACAGGTAAGGGTTTTTTCAGATTCACGCACACTTTTTACAAGGCTTTCCATTTCGGGAAGTGTCAGCTTGTGGTGACCTTTTACGGCACTCCGGCAAGCTATGGTGTAAAGAATCCGTTCTTCCTTTGCGGTTTCATTAGCCTGTTTACCTTCACGAAGATTTCCTATAATTTCCACCACCGTGTCACGGACCTGCTCTTTTGTAATTACATAAGGCACGCCACGGACGGCAATGTCGTTATCACCAAACTCGTCAAGCTCCCAGCCTATGCTTTCAAAAAAGGCTTTATTTTCCATTACCACCGCGAACTCTGTGGGAGTAAGGCTGACAATTTCAGGCACAAGCAACATCTGAGGAAGAATTTTCTTCTCACTTTTTTCTTTTACAAGACGCTCGTAAATGAGCCTTTCGTGGGCGGCGTGCTGGTCAATAAGCACCAGGTTGTCACCCTCTTCAATAAGTATATATGTGTTAAACAGCTGACCGATTATTGAAAAGCTTTCACCTGACACAAAAGCGGCCGACTGTATATATTCAATATCACCGATTTTTTTCTTTGCACCCTCTGAAGGAGCTGTTTTTTCTTCAGCCTCAGCCTTTGGCTCAGGCTTTTTTTCCTCAGGCTTTTTCCCGGAAAACTCTGCAAGAATGCTCTTTCTTATGGCATCCGCATCGGGTTTTTGCTGTTTTTTAAGCTCCGCAAGGTCTTTTGCATCAGGCACATAGGAAGCACCTTTGCCTGAGCTTTCTTTTTCCGCAACTGCTGAAACTGCACCGCTGAAGCCTTTAGACGAGGGGATTTTTGCCGTGGGAATTTTAATTTCCTCTCTGACCTCCGGCTGTGCATCCACAACGGGAGAAAGCTTTTGCATAAGGGCGTTTTTTACCGCCCAGTAAACAGAGGAATAAATTTGGTTTTCATTGGCAAACTTAACCTCAAGCTTGGCAGGATGCACATTTACATCCACCGTGGAAGGGTCAACCTCCACCTTAAGCACCGCAACGGGAAAATGGCCAATGGGTATCATCCCCTTAAAGCCCTCCTCAAGTGCCGCTGTAAGGGTACGGCTCACAATAGGACGGTTATTCACATAAAAGCTCTGGAGAGCTCTGTTTTTACGGTAAAGGGTAATATTTCCCATAAGACCGCCTATTTTTACACCGTTTTCATTATATTCAATGGAAACGCAGGCAGAGGAAACATCCTTGCCGTAAACTGCATACACGGTGTTTTTCAGGTTACCGTCACCGGGGGTAAACAGCTTTTCCTTGCCATCACTTACAAAGCGGAAGGAAATTTCCGGATGTGCCAGGGCAAGCTTGCGCACAACCTCCTCCACATAGCCGGCTTCGGTATAATCCTTTTTCAGGAATTTCATTCTTGCCGGGGTGTTATAAAACAGATTTTTCACCGAGATTCTCGTTCCTATGGGACAGCCTGCGGTTTCGTTGGAAAGCACCTTTCCGCCTTCAACCACAACCTGTCTGCCCTCAAGGCCTTCCATACGGGAGGTCAGGGTAACACGGCTTACCGCACCGATGCTTGCAAGCGCCTCACCGCGGAAGCCCAGGGTGAGAATTGCCGCAAGGTCTTCGGGAGTGGAAATTTTACTTGTTGCGTGGCGAAGAAAGGCTGTTTCCATATCCTCCGGATGAATTCCGCAGCCGTTATCCGTAACGGTAAGCTCGCGGAGACCGCCACCGCTTATTTCCACAGTAACAGATGTTGCACCGGCATCTATAGCATTTTCGCAAATCTCCTTTGCTGCAGAGCTTGGGCGTTCTACCACCTCACCTGCCGCTATCATATTTGAAAGCTGGGAGTCCAGCACCTTTACAAGCATAATTTCACCTCCGGAAAACTAAAGTAATTTTTTCAAATCGTAAAGAATTCCCATTGCCTCAATGGGGGTAATTGTATTAATATCAAGCTCCTTGAGTTTTTCCTCTACGGGGCTTGCCACCGACATAAGGCTCATCTGCCCGGAAATGGGAGCTTTTGAGCTCGTCACAACGGAGGGTTTAACAACAACCTGACCGTTTTCCTGTTCTATGCCATTTAAAATTTCCTTTGCACGGCGGATAACACTTTCAGGCACACCTGCAAGAAGAGCAACCTCCACACCGTAGCTTCGGTCTGCACTGCCTTTTGTTATTTTGCGAAGGAAAATTATATCGTCTCCGCGCTTTTTAACGGCAGTACTGTAATTTACCACACCGGGCAGGGTCTTGTCCAGAGTGGTAAGCTCATGATAGTGGGTTGCAAAAAGGGTTTTTGCACCGCACTTTTTAGGGTCAGCGGTATATTCAAGCACCGCCCAGGCAATGGCTAAGCCGTCATAGGTGCTTGTGCCTCTGCCTATTTCGTCGTATATAATAAGACTGCGTTTTGTGGCATTTTTAAGAATATTTGCCACCTCGCTCATTTCCACCATGAAGGTGCTCTGTCCTGCGGAAAGGTCATCCGAAGCGCCAACACGGGTGAAAATACGGTCAACAATTCCTATGTGTGCAGAGGAGGCAGGAACAAAGCTGCCTATCTGTGCCATAAGGGTTATTACCGCCACCTGGCGCATATATGTGGATTTACCTGCCATATTGGGACCGGTTATTATGGAAAGCCTTTCCCCCGAATTGTTAAGGTCGGTATCATTGGGAACAAACATTGTTTTTGAAATGGTTTCAACAACGGGGTGTCTGCCATCTTTAATTTCAATAACTCCCGATTCATCCACAACGGGCTTTGAGTAGTTATTCTTTGCGGCAACGCAGGCAAGGGAATTAAGACAGTCCAGAGTGGAAACCACTCTTGCAGAGGTTTTTATTCTCTCGTTTGCCTCCGAAACCTTTTTTCTTACCTGACAGAAAAGGTCATATTCAAGCTGAACCTTCTTGTCCTTAGCGTCAATTATAAGCACCTCAATTTCTTTAAGACGGGGGGTTATGTAACGCTCTCCGTTTGTTAAGGTCTGCTTGCGAATATAGTAATCAGGCACTTTGTCCTTGTTGGAATTGGATATTTCTATGTAATAGCCAAAAACACGGTTGAAACCCACTTTAAGGTTTTTAATGCCCGTTTTTTCTCTTTCCTCGGCTTCAACCTCGGCAATCCACTGTATGCCGTTTTCTTCTGCCTCACGGTACTTGTCGAGGGTTTCGTTAAAGCCGTTCTTTATAATTCCGCCTTCTTTTATGGTGGTGGCAGGGCTGTCATCTATTGCCATATCAACAAGCATGGCAATATCATCAAGGGTATCAAGCTTAGCCGCAAGGGAAACCAGAATTTTACTGCGGCATCTCGAAAGAAGGCCGGCAAGTGCAGGAAGCTCCATTGCGGAGTGACCGATTGCAAGCACCTCTTTGGCGTTTGCACTTCCGTTTACAACCTTGGCGTTAAGGCGTTCAAGGTCACGGACACGGCCCATCACCTGACACAGCTCGTCCCTCATTTCCATTGAACCGAAAAGCTCTTCAACACCGCCCAGACGGTTATTGATGGAAACGGGATTCAGAAGAGGATGCTCAAGCCAGTAACGAAGCATTCTTGCACCCATTGCCGTAGAGGTTTTATCCACAACGCTGAGCAAACTGCCTTTTTTCCCTCTGCCGCGCATACTTTCGGTAATTTCAAGGTTTCTTCTGGAAGAAACATCAATATCCATATACTGTGTTGCCCGGTAATATTCCACATAGTTTATGTGGTCAATGGTGGTTTTCTGAGTTTTTATAATATAACTTACAGCTGCACCTACAGCACAGATACACAAGCCGTTTTCGGGCATACCCAAATCTGTCGCAAACTTTCCGAACTGGTTTTTTATAACCTCCTCAGCGGCAGGCTGTTCAAACTCCTCCGCCTCGCCTTTTGAGACATAGCAGTTATATTTATCCTCAGCAAGCTTACATATCACCCCATCCTCCGCCGCTTCGGGAGAAAGATATATTTCCGAAGGAGAAAACCTTGCAAGCTCTGCTTCAAAGCCCGCCATAAGGTCACCTTCAACATCGGTGCAGTAAAGCTCACCTGTGGAATAATCCAGAAAAGCAATACCAATTCCGCCATCCTGCTTTTTTACCGATGCAAGAAAATTGTTTTTTGTTTGCTCAACGGCATTTTCGTCGGTAATTGTGCCGGGGGTTACAATGCGCACAACCTCACGGCGCACAAGACCCTTTGCCGCCTTCGGGTCTTCGGTCTGCTCACAGATTGCAACCTTGTAGCCGCTTTCCACAAGCTTATTTATGTAGCCGGTTGCGGCATGGTAAGGCACGCCGCACATGGGGGCACGCTCCTCCTGACCGCAGTCCTTACCCGTCAGGGTAAGCTCCAGCTCACGGGACACCGTTACGGCATCCTCAAAAAACATCTCATAAAAATCGCCAAGACGGTAAAACAAAATGCAATCCTCATACTGCGCTTTTGTTTCCAGGTACTGACGCATCATTGGGGTAAACTCCCCGCTAATTTTCGCCAATTTTTACACCTCAATATCTATTTTAAGATTAATGACATCCGCCACAGGAGCCGCAATTGCCGGAACATGAGCCTTCCTGCTCTTTTTCGCCGGTAACGAAATATTTGATAATGGCATCAACTTTTGCAAGAATTTCCTCAACCTGCTGTTTTGCCGCCATATATTCAGCAATTTCGGGGCATTTTGAAACCTCTTCGTATTTTGCAGCCATTTTTTTACGGATTTCAATCATTTCCATGGGAGTAATATCCTCCCGTTTTGCCTCCTCTGCAAGGCTTGCACGAAGCTCGGAATACTCTGCTGTTAAAATCTGTGCCTGTTCGCTGCTTTCGTAGGCAATTTCTTTAAGTGTGTAGTTTTTCATAGCCTCACTGTCGCGGATTGCTTCTCCGAGAGCAGTTGCTTTTTCAATAATCTTGTCCATTTTTCTCTGCCTTTCTATTTTTCAATTTCGCCAACCATATACCAGGTTCTGGCGCTTATAATTTTTATATTTACAATTTCACCGATAAGCTCTTCTCCGCCTTCAAAATGCACAAGCTTGAAGGTGTCGGTATGACCGGTTAAAAGCTTTTCGTTTTCCTTGCTTTTTCCTTCCACAAGCACGGGGTAGGTTTTCCCCACACAAGCAGCGGTTTTTTCTGCGGTAATTTCGTTCTGCACCTCTAAAAGCCTTTCAAAATGTGCCTGCTTTTCCTCATGGGTGAAGGGGTCCTCCATTTCGCTTGCCGGTGTACCCTTACGGGGCGAGAAAATGAAGGAGAAAATTCCGTCAAACCGTACCTTGCGCAGTACATCCAGAGTTTCCTCAAAATCCTCCTCCGTTTCACCGGGAAAGCCTACAATAATATCGGTGGTAAGTGCAATATCCGGAATTTTTGCTCTGATTTTTTCAATCAGGCTTATAAAACCTTCTTTTGTGTATTTACGGTTCATTCTGCGGAGAATTTCCGTAGACCCGGACTGCAACGCAAGATGAATGTGTTTACAAACACTTTTGCACTCTGCTATTGCAGAAATGGTTTCATCGGAAAAATCCTTAGGATGGGAGGACATAAACCTTACCCGCTCAATGCCCTCTATTTTATCAATTTCCCGAAGCAGGTTTGCAAAGCTGTTTTTATCCCCACCGTCACCGCGGTAGGAATTAACATTCTGACCCAGAAGCATAATTTCCTTACAGCCGTTTTTTGCAAGACCTTGTATTTCCTCAAGAACCGAGCTTATGTCACGGCTTCGTTCCCTGCCTCGTGTATAAGGCACAATGCAGTAGGAACAGAAGTTGTTACAGCCGTACATAATGGTTACCCTTGCGGTGTGGGTTTTTTCCCTTTCCACCGGCATACCTTCACAAATAAACTCCGAGCCTTCAAAAACCTCAAACACTCTTTTCTGACCGCGAAGCTTTTTCAGAAGCAAAACCGGAAAATTATGCAGATTGTGAGTTCCGAAAACAACATCCACAAAGTGAAAGGACTTTTTTATTTTTTCCACCACATGAGGCTGCTGCATCATACATCCGCATATGCAAATTACAAGGTCAGGGTTTTTCTCCTTAAGCTTCTTAAAGGCACCCACATTCCCAAGCACTCTCATTTCCGCACCTTCACGGACAGCACAGGTGTTCACAACAATTACCTCTGCCTCTGACGGGTCCCCGGTAAAACCGTAGCCCGCCGCTTTAAGCATTCCCCGTATACGCTCCATATCCGCCTCGTTCTGCTGACATCCGTACACAACGGTGTGAGCAAGAAGAGGCTTTCCGCTACCGGAAGCTTTTTCGCTATTAAGTTTTTTTATACCTTCAAGAGCCTTTATGTGTTCCGTGCCGAAAACAAGCTCTGCCGTGTTTTTTTCTGTCATTTCGGGTCTCCGTTGAATTTAATACATACTATAATTATAATACACCTTTCTAATTATACAACAAAAAGCCGTTAATTTCAAGTATCCAAGGCAACTTTTTTTGTTTTTTTTCAAAAAAAATTTACGGGTTCTTCCCAATTTCCTCTAAGTATCTTTTCAATACCTTATTTTATTTTTCATTTTTTTCGGTAAAATTTCACCTGTTTACCCTCCCGGTTCCAACGGCTTTAACTTTCTTTTTAGAACTTAGTATCTTTTTGTATGCGTAATTATTGTTTTATTACCATGTTATGCGGTTTTACCCATTTTATTTTTTTACATAACAGCCCGTTTTCCCCCTTTGTTTTTCATTTTTTTAAAACAAAAAAATGCCCGTTTTACCTGTCTCTTTTCCGATAAAATCCGTCTTAAAAACAAATATTAATTTTTCTATTGATTTTATTTTTATTTTGGTGTATAATATTTTCAGGAACACCCATGTTTCATTGTAAAAAAATTTCATTTCAGGTGATTTTATGATGTATCCCAAAACTCTGCCGCCTATGATATCCCCCAGAACCTGGGCACACGCAAATATGTTCAAAAGCGGAAACGATATGGAATTTACCAAAAGCTACTACCACAGAACAAATTCCACCATTAATATGCACAACCACAATTTTTATGAAATTAACATAATTACCGAAGGTAACGGCAGACATTACATAGAAAACAACAACTGTGAGGCTCTGCCCGGCACGGTTTTTGTAATACCTCCGGGCATAAGCCACGGGTACTACGCAAACCGTCACCTTTGTGTTTACCACATAATTGTAGGCTACCCCTTCATTGAGCGCTATTCTCCTGAGCTCAGCGCATTACCCGGCTATTCCCTTCTTTTTGAAATTGAGCCTCTTCTTCGCGGAGAATATGACAGCAACCTTTTTCTCAGCCTTGACGAAACCGAGCTTGAAAAGCTCACCCCCCTTTTTAACCGTCTATGCTCCCTGGAGGTCAGCACCTACAAAGGGAAATTTGTAATGAAAAACTCCCTTGTTTTGGAATTAATCAGCATTCTTTCCGAAAAAATTTCAGGGCAGATTCACAATCCGGTATCCCTTCACAAAAATCCTTATTCCACTCCGGTTATTCGAAGCATGGAATATATACGAAACCATTACAACGAAAAAATTGCTTTTAAAAGCCTCGCGGAAAAGCTGAATATGTCCTATTCCACTTTTCTCCGCCATTTCTCGGAAATTTGCGGAATGTCCCCCGGTCAGTACCTGAACAACTGCCGTCTGGACAAAGCCCGTGAAATGCTTACTCACACCGAAAAAAACATTCTGGACATTGCCATTGAATGCGGATATTATGACAGCTCACATTTCATACGCGCTTATTCCGAAAAATACAAAATGAGCCCCTTAGCTTTCCGCAATTCATTAAAATAAAACTCCCAATTCGGCTTCGTGTTTCCGGGAATACAGCGTGCTCAAAGGCTCCCCTGTGTAAGGGGAGCTGTTAGCCGACAGGCTGACTGAGGGGTTGTTTGGGCTGGTTTTAACCAATCCCTCCGCCCCTTCGGGGCACCTCCCTTTACACAAGGGAGGCTTTTGGGGCCTGCCTCAACAGTGGGAACACAAAAGGAAATTGGGACAAATAAAAAAGAACGCTACGGTCTTTTTTTATTTTGCATTAAAAGATTTCAGAAAAACTCATCTAAATTGTGCACAATTTATATTGACATTAAAATATCAATGTGCTATAATTAGTTGGTTGTTTTTTTCATATATTTATATGTACTTTATATGTACTTTGATTGTGGAGGTAATGAAAATGTACACACTTTTAGCAGTTTCAATTGCACTTATGGCAGGTCTGCTTATGACCCGTGCTTTTAAACCTTTAAAGCTCCCCTCGGTTACGGCTTACCTTATTGCCGGCATACTGATAGGACCTTACTGTCTCGGTCGTCTTGGCGTTGAAGGTATCGGTTTTTCTTCTCACGAGGCGGTTGAAAGCCTTGCCCTTATTTCCAATGTTGCCCTTGGCTTCATTGCCTTTTCAATAGGCAGCGAATTCCGTCTTGATGAGCTTAAAAAAACAGGAAAACAGGCACTTGTTATCGGTATTGTTCAGGCACTTGTTGCAACCCTTTTAGTTGACCTTGCACTTTTCGGTCTTTTTGCTTTAATGCCCGGTGCCATTACCGTTCCTCAGCTCATAACCCTTGGCGCAATTGCAACAGCAACAGCACCTGCGGCAACTCTTATGGTTGTTCGTCAGTACAAGGCAAAGGGTCCCCTTACCGACCTTCTGCTTCCCATTGTTGCTCTTGACGATGCTGTTGGTCTTATAGTTTTTGCGGTTTCCTTCGGTATAGCAAAATCCCTTATTCAGGGCAGAGTTGATTTAGTTTCAATTATTGTTAACCCCATTATAGAAATTGTGCTTTCTCTTATTCTGGGCGCCTTTATGGGTTGGGTTCTCACTCAGCTTGAAAAAACCTTCAACTCCAACACAAACCGCCTTAATATGACAATTACCATTGTAATTTTCACAGCGGCTCTTTCTATGCTTAAATTTGAAATTGGTCCCGTACACATCGGCTTTTCTTCACTTCTTACCTGTATGATGCTGGGTACTGTTTTCTGCAACATATGTCCCCTTTCCCACGACCTTATGGAAAAGGCAGACAAATGGACCTCTCCGGTTTTTGCCCTGTTCTTTGTTATCAGCGGTGCAGAGCTTGAGCTTGGCGTTTTCAAAAGCTGGGTGGTTGTTGTAATCGGCATAGTTTACATTGTTTTCCGTTCTCTCGGTAAATATATCGGTTCGTTTATAAGCGCAAAAGCAACAAAATGCTCACCCGAAATATGCAAATACTTAGGTATTACCCTTCTTCCCCAGGCAGGTGTGGCACTTGGTATGTGCTCCATTGCAGCCGCAGAGCTTCCCGGTCAGGGTGACCTTATCCGCAACATTACACTTTTTGCGGTTCTTATTTACGAGCTTGCAGGTCCTCTTATGACCCGTCAGGCACTTAAAGCCGCAGGAGATATCAAGCCTATGACCGACGAGGTTAAAAACCGCCGTCAGGCTAAGCTTGAACACGCAAAAACTCTGAAGGAAGAAAAATAATGAATTCTTCAACAAAGCATATTTTTAATTTCATAAAAACCGTTCTGGTGTGGATTGGAATCGGCATACTTGCAGGTGTTCCCGGCGGAATTACCGGCAGCCTTTTCCATCACTGTGTGGACCACGCAACAGCCTTACGCACCGCCTCCCCGTGGCTTTTGTTTCTGCTTCCTGCAGGCGGTGTTGCAATTGCCCTTATGTACCACCTTTTCCGCAAAAAAGGAAGCCTTGGTACCGACCGCATCCTTAAATGTGCAAAGGGTGAGGACACAGTGCCTCTTGTAACAGTTCCGCTTATTTTCATAAGCTCGGTTATTTCCCACCTTCTTGGTGCCTCAGTTGGCAGAGAGGGTGCGGCTCTTCAGCTTGGCGGAGGCATAGGCTACAACCTGGGAAAGCTTTTAAGGCTGAACGGGAAAAATCTGCGCATATTTGTTATGGCAGGTATGTGTGCGGTTTTTTCCGCACTTTTCGGAACCCCTGTTACTGCGGTTTTCTTTGCAGTTGAAGTAACCTTTATGAAGGTTATGCATTACGGTGCATTGCTTTCCTGCACCGTTTCCTCTCTTTGTGCCTTTATAATTGCAAATATGGCAGGTCTTACTCCAATCCGCTTTTCCCCGGAGCTCCCTCAGGGAGTGGATTTTCCCACCACTCTGCGTGTAGCTGTGCTTGGTGCTTTGTGCGGTGCAGTCAGCATACTTTTTGTTGTTGCCTTACACAAAACAAGTCACCTTGGGGAAAAATTCATACCAAACCCTTTCCTCAGGGCATTTGCCGGAGGCTTAATTATAATTGCACTTACCCTTCTGGTTGACAGCCGCGATTATAACGGTGCCGGTATGGATATAATTGCCCTTGCAATGAACGGTACGGCTCGCCCTGAAGCCTTTTTATTGAAAATTGTTTTCACCGCGGTTTCGGTAGCCGCTTGCTTTAAGGGTGGCGAAATTGTCCCTGCCTTTTTCACGGGCTCAACCTTTGGTTGCTTTATGGGAGGTCTCCTTGGACTTGACCCGGCATTTGGTGCCGCAATAGGCTTTGTTTCAGTATTTTGCGGAATTGTAGACTGTCCCGTGGCTTCGCTTATTCTTGCTCTTGAGGTTTTTGGCGGAGGCTCTCCTCTTTATTTTGCTCTTGCAGTTGCAATAAGTCACATTCTTTCCGGCAATTTCAGTATTTATAAAACCCACGAAAAATCCTGTACTAACCTTGAAAAGCGGTTTGAAATTGATTTTGAATAAAGAGAAACTCCTGTGCAAAGCACAGGAGTTCAGACCACTGACAAACTCGCGAAATATACCTTCGTTTCTCAGCGTATGTTCAGTTTATTCGCAGTCCTTTCGGAAAATGATTTTTCAGCACTCCGTTTGAGGCTTTTGCCCATCCGAGAGGCAAGCCGTCACACACTACTGCTGTCCAGCCTTTACCTTCACCTTCAAGGATTTCACCGTGAAGGTATTTTTTTATATCCTCACTATGGGCGGAAAACTCTGCAATTGACACAAACTCTTTGGGAGAAAGAGCGAGAGCCAGGGCATGAGCGGGCTCGAATCTGCCTTTTTTACACAGCCCCAGGTGAAGCCCCGGCTGAATAATTTTCAAGCCTTCAAGGTTTAAGGGAACCGGCATAAGATACAAATTTTCACCAAAAAGCACAAACTCACCGCAAAGCCTTGTTTTAAGGGCTTCCTTTTCAAAGCTCCGGTAAAGCTTAACTGCCTCATCAAGCCCTTTCGAGGGCTTATTTTTATTTTGTACGCAGGCTTCGCCTTCCCCTTGTTTCCTGAAAAGTGCAAGAAAATGTCCTTCACCCCGGTTTTTGTGCGGAAAAATTCGTTTTGTGCCCGAAAAATCCCGGTCCGAACCAATATATTCCCCTTTTCCTTCACTTAGCATTGGAAGGTTTAATGCTACCAGCTCCATATGAGGGTATTTTTCAAGAACATATTCACAAACCCCCTCGTTTTCGCAAGGAGCAAAGGTGCAGGTAGAATACACAAGCATACCGCCCATTTTAAGCATTTTCACCGCACTGTCCAGAATGTTTTTCTGCCTTGCCGCACAGGAAAGGGTGTGCTCCTCGCTCCACTCGGTAACAGCCTGAGGCTCCTTACGGAACATTCCTTCCCCGGAGCAGGGCGCATCCACAATAATTTTGTCAAAAAATTCCGAAAAACGGTTCTCAAGCTTTTCGGGGCTTTCGTTTGTAACAACAGCATTTTTAATGCCCATTCTTTCAATGTTACCGGCAAGGATTTTTGCCCTTGCGGGTACAATTTCGTTTGCTACAAGAAGCCCTTTCCCCTGCAATTTCACACCGGCCTGAGTAGCTTTACCCCCCGGTGCAGCGCACAAATCCAGAACAAAATCACCCGGCTGAATGTTCAGCACTTCAGCCACCGCCATTGCAGAGGGCTCCTGAAAATAAAGCAAGCCTCCCAGATGGTACGGGTGATTTCCTGAAATATCTTTTTTTGAGATGTAATAACCCTCACCGCACCAGGGTACCCGGTGAGTTAAAAAAGCCGGTTTGTTTGCGGATTTCAAAGAGTTAAGCCGTACACCCTCCGCCGGGTTACCCTCTGTGAATGCAGAAACAAAAGCGTCATATTCGGTTTTTAACATTTCCCTCATACGGGATTCAAATTTTGGCGGAAGGTTCATAAGCGCTCCTTTTTGAGATTTATGTTGCGGGCGGATGATATGATAGCCGCCCCTGCGGGTTGAATTTGGTTGTCTTGTAGGGGGGTCTCCGTGCCCTCCCGAAACAAAATGCAACCATATACAAAACGGGCGGGGACAGAGCCCCGCCCCTACGGGTTAATTATACCTTATAACGGAAGTTGAATCTACCGATTGGGGCTGTAACTCCGTTACCAACGTTAACTTTGTTTTTCCGTTAGTTGTGCACTTATACTACACTTTGTATCTGAAATTGAAACGCCCGATTGGTGCTGTAACTCCGTTACCAACGTTAACTTTGTTTTTCCGTTAGTTGTGCACTTATACTACACTTTGTACCTGAAATTGAAACGCCCGATTGGGGCTGTAACTCCGTTAACATAAAAGTCCATAATGTCACCAATTTCACGCTTACCTGTGAAGGCGTTATCCGACCATTTGAACTCAAAATCAAGCCCATCGCCTTCAACACCCAGAAGCTTTTTGGGAACGGCAATCTGTACAAAATCGCCTTTAATCTGTTTTTTAACGGTGCCCACCTTTGTCCATACGAAGGCATTTTCAGATTTCTGAAGCTCTTTTCCGCAGATACGGAATTCATAGCCCTCCCATCCGGTTTCCTTGCTTCTGTCCATATCAAGATAAAGCACCATACAGTTGGGAGTATCTGTACCCACAATTTTATCCGAGCATTTTGCGTAGAAATAAAGGTTATCCTTATCTCTGGCAACACGGGCTTCTATAATATCATTTCTGCCGGTTTCATTCTGGTACTGAATGGTGGGGCCGTAACCGGGATACCGACGCACCTGGGTTGTACCCTTCATATTAACAAAGGCGGGTTTAACGGTTTTCCACTGTTCTTCCCCTGCTTTCAGGTCTATGGTCTTTTTGCCGCTTGGTTTTTGGGGTTTTTTGGTGCCTTTGAATTTTCTCACATTGGCAATCATCTGCAGATAATAGGTATCAAGATAACCGTCGCAGTCGGGCTCAATGTCACGGCTGTGCTCATAGTCAAACTCATCCACAAAAGCAATCTGCGGACCTTTGGTTTCGTCCTCAATCCAGTTATCGTGGCATCTGCCCATTATCCACTCGTTCCAGCCGCAAAGGAAAACAATGTCGGGGTCCGCTTCAAAGGCGTTGTCCCACTGTTCCTGGAAATTGTAGCCGTATTTATAGGAATCCTCTGTGAGCAGAGCGTGTTTGTCCTTAAAGGTATAGCTTCTGCCGTAGGTGCCTTTGTTGTTAAAATATGTACAGGCTTTTTCGTCGTTACAGTTCTGTGCAACGCCTACGGTCATCTGCTCAAAGGTGCCGTCCTCACGAACGCAGTATTTATGCTGAGGTGCGGCTTCAAGCCAGCCCCAATCCACATTGCTCCGAGGACCTGCTTTATAGCTTGGCTGAGGCGGACGGAAGGTGAAAAATTCTCTTATTTCATTCAGGAACTTTGTATCCTCTTTTGAAAAACCCACGGGGGAAATTGCGGTTTTGTGTCCCATAATAAGGGGTTTTCCTTCATGGTAGAACCACAAATCGGAATAAAGCCCGGGCTTATAAATATCCATATAAAGGCTACGGAGCATATGCTCGGTTGCCGCCGAGGAATTAAAGCTCATAAGGAAGGTTACCTTCGGCACATCAATGCCATCTGCCTTAGCAAGACGGAAACCTTCAAAAAGAGCACGGTAAGCCTCTTTTTTACTGCCCGAAACATTGGTGCAGTCAAAGGCAATGAAATCAATTCCTGCAGCCGCAAGCATTGCCGCGTGTTTACGGATAACATAAGGGTCGGTTGGACGGTAATAGCCAAACAGAGGCTCGTTCCAGTAGCAGCTGCCCGGGTGCCATACGGGGTGGTTATAATCCATTACCGCATCGGGGAACTGTTTAAGAATTTTTGTTACATTCTGAGGCTCTGTGCCGGCATCTGCCTCGTGCCAGTTCCAATAAAACAGACCTACCTTTTTACCTGTGGGGTCGGGACACTCCTCTGCCGAGGGAATGTGTCTGCCAAGCATATCGGTGGCTTCCCAGGTATCGGGCAGAACACCGCGCTGTGCGGATTTTGGCACGGGACGGTATTCCTTACGGTCGTAAGGGCTATCGGTGGTAAACTCAAACTGCCAGAAGGGGCCTTTTGTGTGGAAGATAATATAAACATCGTGAACGCCTGTGGTTTTTACCATTTCCTGCCACACGGTGTAGAAATTGCCGAAACGGTCCTGTGATGCGCAGGCAACAATACAAAGCACCTTACCCTGAAGGCTGTCAAGACGCACCTCAACAAGACCTGTGCCCCAGCTTACTGTACCGTGGGTAATTTTAAAGCCGCGTTTACCTTCACCGAAATCAATATTCTTAAGAATGGCGTAATCGCCTTCTATTTGACCAACCTGCAAAAAGCCTTTGTTGGATATGTAAGCTTTTCCGCAGGGAACGGCACTTTGTGCCTGTAAAATTGTATCCATAAAAATCACCTTATTAAAACTTTTTATATGTGTTCATTTATGCGGGCGACCACACAGGGTCGCCCCTACTACGGGTTATACCTTATATCTGAAATTGAACCTTCCAATGGGCGCTGCAACGCCATTAACATAAAAGTCCATAACATTATCCTTGAAATCGGGGTTTGTGAAGGCGTTATCACTCCACTTGAACTCAATATCAAAGCTGTCGCCCAGACCTAAAAGTTTTTTGGGAATGGCAATCTGCACGAAATCACCCTTTATCTGCTTTTTAACCGAGCCAACCTTTGTCCATTCAAAGGCGTTTTCGGATTTCTGCAGCTCTTTTCCGCAAACACGGAATTCGTAACCTTCCCAGCCTGTTTCCTTGCTTCTGTCAAGGTCAAGGTAAAGCACCATACAGTTATCTGTATCTGTGCCAACGATTTTTTCCGAGCATTTTGCATAGAAATAGATATTGTCCTTATCCCTTGCAACACGGGCTTCGATAATGTCGTTTCTGCCGGTAAGGTTCTGATATTTAAGAGTTGCACCAAAACCGGGATATGAACGGTAAGGTGTTGAGCCCTTGGGGTTCATATACACGGGAGCAACCTTTGCCCATTGCTCTTCCCCTGCTTTAAGGTCGATTGTCTTTGCGGCACTTGCTTTGGGGAGCTTGTTTGTACCCTTGAATTTACGGATATTTGCCGCCATCTGCAGATAATAGGTATCAAGATAGCCGTCACGGTCAGGCTCAATATCACGGCTATGCTCACGGTCGTACTGGTCAACAAAGGCAATCTGTGTACTGCCTTCCTCTTTAATCCAGGGATTTGTGTGTCTGCCCATTATCCATTCGTTCCAGCCGGTAATGAAAATATGGTCGGGGTCGCCCTCTAAGGCGTAATCCCACTGTTCCTGGAAATTGTAGCCGTATTTGTAGGAATCCTCCGTAAGAAGGGAATGACCGTGCTTATAGGTATAGCTTCTGCCGAAGGTATCCTTTGCATTAAAGTGGGTGCAGGTGCGCTCGGCGTTCTGGTTCTGTGCCACGCCAACTGTCATCTGCTCGCAGGAGCCGTCCTCACGAACAACATATTTATGCTGAGGTGCGCTTTCAAGCCAGCCCCATTCGGTGTTGTTATAATCGGGACGGGGACCGCATTTGTAACCGGGCTGACCGGGACGGAAGGTGAAAAACTCACGGATTTCGTTTAAGAACTTTGTATCTTCATCGCTGAAGCCCTTTTCGGGAAGTGCGCCGGGGTCAGCCATAAGCATAGGCTTGCCGTTTACTCTGAACCAAAGGTCGGAGAACAAACCGGGCTTGTAAATATCCTGATAAAGGCTGCGGAGCATATATTCGGTGGTGGGGCTCTTCCAGAAATTCATAATGAAGGTAACCTGAGGCACCTTTATGCCGTCCATTTTTGCAAGGCGCAGACCTTCAAAAAGTGAACGGTACGCCTCTTTTTTGGTGCCTGAGCCGTTGGTGGTATCAAAAGCAAGGAAATCAACACCTGCACTTGCAAGCATAACGGCGTGTTTACGGATTATGTAAGGGTCGGTATCACGGTAATAGCCAAACAGAGGCTCTCCCCAGTGGTTGGGGCCGGGCTTCCATACACGGTGATTTATGTCCCATTCCGCTTCGGGGAATTCCTTGAGTATCTTGGTTAAGTCCTGAGGCTCACATCCTGTATGTGCCTCGTGCCAGGTCCAGTAAAAAATACCTACCTTTTTATCCCGTTTGTCGGGACATTCCTCGGGAGAGGGCATTTTTCTTCCAAGCATATCGGTTGCCTCCCAGGTATCCGCCATAACATTACGGATAGCTTTGTCGGGTACGGGAGTGTAGTCCTTATTCTTATAAGGGCTGTCGTTTGTAAATTCAAAACGGGTGTATTCCGCTGTGCCGTGGAAGAACAGATAAACATCGTGAATACCTGTCGTTTTGGTGATTTCCGCCCAGATGGTGTAAGAGTTGCGGAAACTGTCCTGAGATGCACAGGCAGGTACACCTATAACCTTGCCCTTCTCACTGTCAATTCTTATTTCAACAAGGCAAACGCCACCCTGTGCGCCTATATGGGTAATTCGTATACCCTGCTTACCCTTGCCGAAATCCACGCCCTTTAAAACGGCGTAGTCGCCCTCTGCCTGACCAACCTTAAGTGTACCCTGATTTGTAACATAGGTTTTACCGTAAGGTATGGCATTTGTTGCCTGCATGATTAATTCCATAATTTTTACCTCCCGTTGGGAAATTTATTTCTCGGCATCCTGCCGTGAATTTCTTCTTACAAGTGAATTGGGAATGACCTTGCCCGGTGTTTTCAGCTTTACAATCATTGTTGCGTGAGGTGCGGAATTGATGTCAAAGCCTTTTTCGTCGGTCATATAATCCGCATTAAATTTCATAAAACCCGGGACCATGGGCTGAATAATTTCAAGCTCCTCACCACGGAAAAAGCGGTTTCTCTGCTCAATGGTTGCAATGCCCGTTTCCTCGTCGTAATCCTTAACCACGCCCACAAGGTCGTAGTTTCTCACATACGATGAGGTTTCGTAAACCTGGCTTTCCGCCGTGGTTTTACCCTCAAAAAAGCCTGTGCAGTACCTTCTGTGGCTTACCTTTTTAAGCTCCTCCATGAGCTCGGGGTTGAATTCGTAATAACTGCCGTCACGGTAATATGCATCAATGGCTTCACGGTAGGCCTTAACCACCGAAGCCACATAATATTCGGTTTTAACTCTGCCTTCAATTTTAAGGGAGGTTACTCCTGCATCAATAATTTCGGGCAAATATTCAATAAGGCACAAATCCTTTGAATTGAAAATGTAGGTGCCTTTTTCGTCCTCATAAACCGGGTAATATTCCCCGGGGCGCTTTTCTTCCATAAGGTGATAATTCCACCTGCAGGGTTGTGCACAGGCACCACTGTTACTGTCACGGCTTATCATATAGTTACTCAGCAGGCATCTGCCCGAGTAAGAAACGCACATTGCGCCGTGAACAAACATTTCAAGTTCAAGTCCCACGGGAGTTTTACTGCGGATTTCTTTAATTTCCTCCATGGAAAGCTCACGGGCAAGCACCACTCTTTTTGCACCAAGCTTGTAAAAAGCGGTGGCGGTGGCGGTGTTTACAATGTTTGCCTGGGTGCTTACATGAATATCAAGTCCGGGTACATTTTCCCGAAGGGCAATAAGTGTGCCAAGGTCCGCAACAATAGCGGCATCAACCTTAAGGGAATGGGCAATTTTTGCCGCTTCCACAATTTTTTCAACATCGTCGTTATGGGGAATAACATTCAGGGCAATGTAAACCTTTACCCCTTTTTTGTGGGCAAATTCCACGCCCTGACGGATATCCTCCACCGAAAAATTTTCTGCTGCGGTACGCAGAGAAAAGGCTTCACCGCCTATGTATACCGCATCCGCACCGTAAAGCACGGCAAATTTAAGTTTTTCAAGGCTCCCGGCAGGAGCAAGAAGTTCAATTCTGTTCATAGGGTTCTCCTTATGTGTGTTTTTTGGTTTGAATGTCATTCTGAGGAAAAAGCTTTAGCTTTGACCGAAGAATCTCATAAAAGAACCTTGAAAACAAAGAGATTCTTCAGTCGCAAAAGCTCCTTCAGAATGACAGCGCACGATAATGGCTTTATTTGATTTTTCTGGATATTCCCACACCGTCACCCAGGGGAATAACCGAGGTTTCAAGCTGCTCGTGGTGGGTTATTTCGTAAAGATACCCACGAAGGTTACGGGCAATGGTAATGTGCTTTCTTGGTGCCAATTCCTCGCTTGCCACAATTCCGCGGTAAAGGATGTTATCGGTAATAAGTGTACCGCCAACCTTTAAAAGGCGAAGACAATGAGGCAGAAACTTTGAATACTGCCCTTTTGCCGCATCAAGAAAAACAAAGTCAAATTCTCCTTCAAGGGCAGGGAGAATTTCCGCCGCATCTCCTTCCATAAGGGTAACACGGTTTTCAATGCCGGCTCTTTTGAAATTTTCCATTGCCATAGGTATAACATCGCCATTACGCTCAATAGTTACAATTTCACAATCCGGTGTGCCTATTCCGGAAAAATAAATTGCAGAATAGCCTATTGCCGTGCCTACCTCAAGAATTTTCTTTGGCGGGTCGTATTTAAACAGCACCTTCAGAAACTGTGCCACCTCAGGCTGTATTATAGGAATGTAGGGGTCCTTTGCAAACTCCTCAAGTTCCTTTAAAAGTGCGTTGTTTTCAGGTAAAAGCGAACGGAGATAATCGTTCAGCTCAGGGTAAACAATTCTTTCCTCCACGGTTATCGGTTTCCTTTCTTTTCTTTATGTTCTTCAAAGGTTTCGGAAAACATATTTCCGCCTTTGCCGTCTGCAACAAAAAACAGATAGTCGGTTTCTGCCGGGTTTGCTGCCGCTTCAATTGCCGCTTTTCCCGGAGAACAAATTGGTGTGGGAGGCAAACCGGCATTTCTGTAGGTGTTATATGGGGAATCTATATAGGTATCCTCAATTGAAAGCACATCCTTAGGAACCTCGAACAGATAGTTTACCGTTGCACAGCTTTCCAGCCTCATGCCAATATCAAGGCGGTTGTGGAACACCGAGGATATTTTATCCAGGTCACCTACCCCCTCTTTTTCAATAACAGAAGCAAGGGTTATGAACTCCCTTGTGGTCATTTCAAATTCCTTTGCCTTTGCGGAAATTTCTGCGGTATAAACCTTTTCAAACTCCTTCAGCATTGTGTCAATTAAAGTGTGAGGCTCCGAGCCTTTATCAAAAAAGTAGGTATTGGGGAACAAAAATCCCTCAAGGCGGTTAGCCTCACCTACAGGTATTCCTTCAAGAAAAGCATAGGGGAAAGCCCCCTCCTGTGCTTCCTTCATAAACTCTTCAGCGGTACAGAAGCCGCTTTTTTCCATAACCTCCGCCACCTGGGAAAGCTTGTAGCCTTCAGGGACGGTTACCTTAACAAGACCTGCTGTGCTATATCCGGTAAGGATACTTAAAATATCCATATACGACATTTTGGGGCTAAGCTCAAAGGTACCCACCTTAATTTCGGGGGCTTTCCCCGAAAGGCGCAATACCGCCTTGAAAACAAAACGGTTATACACAATTCCTTCCTTTTCAAGCAAGGCAGAAATGGAATCCCCTGTCATGCCGGGTGTTATTTCAACAGTAACCTGCCTGTCCTTTTTTAAAACTCCGTGAAAGCCGTTTGTAGTAAAAAAAGCACAAAAAACCAGACCGCTTACAAGCGTAAGCAGGAGAAGTTTTTTGTGCCATGTTCTTTTCTTATCTGTCATAAGTATCAACCTCGTTTTTATGTGGAGAAGCTACTCTCCTATAGCCGCTTTGTTTCTGGCAATAATCTTGTCGGTTTCCTCTGCAAGCACGCCCTCAAGGAAAATACACTCATTGCCGTTTACCACAAGGTTTTTATCTTCAAAGTGGTAGTAGGTTACAGAAGCATTTTCGTCAGATTTCAGCTCCTCCTTTGAATGGTAAACCGCAAAGGCATATTCATCCAAAGCACCATCATTATATTTTGCAGGGATATTTTTACCGAAATCCTTAAAATAATATTCCTCAAAAACATACTGTAAACCGTCAACACCGGTACGCTCTGCTCTGCCCTCATCAATAAGCACATAGCTCACCTGAAGCATCCCGCTTTCTTCATCAAAGCTTGCAACGGTGCGGACTGTGTTGTTTATGTCGTCAATATACCATCTGCCGCCATCCAGCTCAATGCCGTCTGAGCATCCGCAAAGAAGCAGCACCGAAACCATAATCAGGGCTGAAATTTTTGCAATTTTCATAAAAGTCTCCTTAAAAATTAATCTTCAACGCGTTCAAAAAGGCATCCGTCAAGAGTAAGCTTATCATCCTCAACGGTATAAAAGCTCAGGCTTCCGCCAACAATGCTGAGTTTTCCGTCCTCGGACCGTTCCATCTCTTCTCGGCTTGCAAAAACCCTTATGGCAAGCCTGCCTGCCGCAAGCTCCTTTTCTTCGGGAGTAAGCTCTTCCTCCGGCACAAAGCTGTAAAAGCTTTCACCGCTTAAAGAATCCAGCATTTCCTGAGTAATTCCGTATGCTTCAACAGCTGTGGGGTCGGAAACGGTATAAACAGAAGAAAATCTGCCGTCATCACGGAAGGTGGTTACGGTGTAGTAGCCCACATTTTCCGTTCTCCATACGCCAACAATATCCTCAGGCTTGTTTTTTGAACATGATACAAGCAAAATTGAGCATAAAAACATGGTAACAACTGAAAAAAGAGTAGTTTTTTTCATTTTTCAAAATCCTTTCGGGTTTATTTTACTATTCCGTAGCATTCACCCTTAAAATAAAGCTCTTTATTACGGATGTAGTACGGAATGAACACCCCGTTTTCACCTTTTTCGGCATCTGAAGGGGTTTTGTAAGTGATGACATAGCAATTGTCTTTTTCACCTTTTTTATCGGTGTAATAAAAAATCTGTTCTGTGTCCTGAGTTTTTATGGTAAGCACGCCCTCCTCCGAGAAGGTTACGCTACCCCATTCATTCTCCCAGTATGTACCCTTTACACGGTCTGCCGAGCATGAGCAAAGGGCAAGGCACAGAAGAACAGCTGTAAGAACTAAAGATATTTTTTTCATATCAAACTGCGTGTGAAGGCACACGCCCTCCTGGAAATTATTTAACTTTTGTAAACTTTGTTTCGGAATATTCCGGTATACCGGTTGCGGAATCTGTTGTTCCGCTGCGCTGACAGGTTGTGAGTGTATCTCCTTCAACAGTGAAATATATTGTTTCACCGGGAAGGTTGTTTTTCACATCCTCCTCTGTAAGATAGCTCGTTATTGCCATTTTCCCTGCAAGAAGCTCCTGCTCTGCCCCGGAAAGACCGGACAGGTCAGGCTCCTCCTCAACCTCATAAAGGCAGGAAATGTTTTTTGAGCTGACAATGTCAGGGTTTACACCTGCGCCTTCAGCCGCTTCCATATCGGTTACGGTACAGAAGGTGGTCATAACCTTATCCTCACCGAAGGCAACGGTCATTCTTACTCCGTTCTGCTCGGTGTACCAGGAACCGGTAATATGCTTTTCGGGACCTTTGCCGCAGGAACATAAAACAAGCATAAGCACAATAATTAAAGCTGATAATTTAACTGTTTTTTTCATAAAAATTCTCCTTAAACGGGTTATGCTTTTATTGTAAAATTCGTGTACGATTTAGATGCCAGTCATTTTAGCTAAATTTTGCAACAAGTTGCAAAGCTAAATTATTCCACTTCGTTCCATAGCTAAATTGTTTCTCTCGAAACAGCTAAATTAAATTCGCCGTTTAGCTGACCGTAAGGTCAATTTAGCTACGAAGTAATTTAGCGTGCGTTAGCACATTTAGCTCGCCGTCAGGCGAATTTAGCTGAATTCAACTTTGTTGAATTCATTATATCATAAAAAACGCGATTTTTCAACAGTAAATTAATATTTTTGTTTATGAAGATTTTCCTTCAGCTCACCGCTTTCATAAGCCTCAAGCAGGGCGGTTAAATCCTCAATGGTTTTCAGAATTTCCTTACCGTCATCGGTTTCTATAACCCTTATGGGCTCGGTGGGCCGTTCAAACACGGTGGATTTCGAAATTATATCGCTTCCCTCACTTATTGCCTTTGCTTTGCCGGCAAAGGGGCCGTGGGCGGATATTCTCATTTTGTTTGCGCTGTAAACCAGGGTGTAGCCTGCAATTCCGGTGGTTTTGTGGTAAGCCTTACAGAAACCGCCATCAATAACAATCAGTCTGCCGCTTCCCTTTACAGGGCTTTCTCCCGCTTTGGAAATTACCGGCACATGGCCGTTTATAATGTGAGAATGAAGACCGCCTCCGCAGGAATTTTCAAGGGAAAATTCTTCAAAAATGGTGTCAATTACCCTGTCGTTATCAACATTCGCGTAATAGGCATTTTTAGGCTCTGCATAGGTTTCAGGAGCCTCCACAAGGAGTCGCTCGAAGGTGGCAATTTTAAGCCTTCCGCAAAGAGGGGAATTTTTACCGCACCAAAGAAACCACATATAGTCCAGCCCTTTGCACCGCGCCGGACTGCCCTCGGGAGAATAAAACCCTTTACGGACAGTTGTTTCAAGGTAATCCATAAGCGCTTTGCCGTGAAGCTTTGTGCCGTCAAATTCAAAATCCATAAGCGTTCCGTCATCATTCAGCGGAACACAGCCGTGAAGCAGAAGGTTAGAATTGTGAATTCTGTAAAGGTCACCCTTTTCAAAAAGGAAATCCACATGTCTCTGAAGCTTTTCACTTTTGCGGAAAGCGGTTTTAAGGTAATTTATAACCTCAAGCTCACCTTCTGTAAAGGCAAGGGGGTCTTTTTCGTTAACTGTGGGGAAATCTGCATCACGGAGGGGATAATTCTTACCCTCAATGTTAACTGTTGCATTGGAGTAATTAATTTTATCCAAAAGAATTCTATCGTCCATATTGAACCAAGGATTTCTCCGTATAAGCTCCGCTTCAGCCTTGAACTGAATTATTGCAATTGCCTTATGCATACGCGCCATAAGGTAGGTATCCTTTTCCGTACCCACATCTCCCGAATCCTTAGGCATAAAAGCGGAAATGTCACAATCGGAATAGGTGGCATTTGCAAAAAGGGCAAGGGGGCGCAGGCTTATTCCGTAGCCAATTTCAATAACATCCAGGTTTTTGTAGGTTATGGAATTGTTCAGCACGGTGGCAATGCAGGCGGTACTTCCTCCTGCGGCACCCATCCATAAAATATCGTGGTTGCCCCACTGAATATCAACATTTGTACCTGCCGAAATGGCTTCCATAATAACATCCGGGCGTGAGCCCCTGTCGAAAATATCTCCCAGAATGTGCAGACGGTCAACGGCAAGGCGTTTAATGGTGTCACTAAGGGCAACAATAAAGTCCCGTTTACGGTTTGTGCTTGCTATTGTTGATATGATGTTGTTGTAATAATCCTTACGGTCAAAGGAGCCCTGAATACCGCCAAGAAGCTCTTCGAGAATGTAGGCATAGGATGCCGGTAAAAGCTTACGGGTTTTTGAACGGGTATATTTTGAGGCAAGCAAACGGCATATCTCAACCATTTTGCGGATTATATCAGCGTACCATTCAGGTGTGGTTACACCGGTTTTTTCAAGCTCCTCAAGCTTTTCACCGGGGTAATAGATAATGGTAACTAAAGTGGTTATTTCCTCCTCCTTCAGCACGCCGCCGAAAAGCTGTTCTGTTTTTTCGCGGATAATTCCCGATGCGCTGCTGCGAAGATGCAAAAAAGCCTCGTATTCCCCGTGAAGGTCAGAAAGAAAATGCTCTGTGCCTTTTGGCAAATGAAGAATTGCCCGTAGATTTATAATTTCCGAGGAAACATCGCTTATTGTGGGGTAGCTTTTTGCAAGCAGATTTAAAAGTTTGCGGTCAGCTTTTGTCAAAATCAAGCCCTGCCTTTCAAATTATTTATACCTGTTTCGGATTCTTACATTATTATATATTTATTTTATCATAAAAAATACCGCATTTCAAGGAGAATTTAAAAAATATATTGAAATTTTCTGAAAAATATGGTAAAATAAAGAAAGTGAAAAAATCTTATACATACGGAGGTAATTTTTATGAACGAAAAACGCAGCACTTTCAGTGGAAAAATCGGTTTTGTTCTTGCAGCCGCAGGCTCTGCGGTAGGTCTTGGCAATATCTGGCGTTTCCCTTACCTTGCAGCAAAATACGGTGGCGGTATATTCCTTCTGGTTTACATTCTGCTTGCCGTTACCTTTGGCTTTACACTTATGACAGCTGAAATTGCACTTGGCAGAAAAACTGGTCTTTCCGCCATCGGTGCTTTCAAAAAGCTTGACAAACGCTTCGGGTTTGTAGGCTGGATAGCGGCACTTGTACCGGTAATTATCCTTCCCTACTACTCGGTTATAGGCGGTTGGGTGGCAAAATACATGACAACCTTTACCCTCGGCAAAGGCACCCTTGCAGCAAATGACGCTTTCTTTGTTGATTTCTGCGCAAGCTGGCAGCAGGGTCTTTTGTGGTTCGGTTTGTTTATGGGCATAACAGCTCTTATTGTTTTCTTTGAGGTTGACAAGGGCATTGAAGCGGTAAGTAAGGTTATGATGCCTGTGCTTGTTCTTCTTTCAATCGGCATTGCGGTTTACACCCTTTGTCAGGACGGTGCAATGGCAGGTCTTAAATACTACCTTATTCCCAACATAAGCAACTTCAGGGTTGAAACCGTCCTTGCGGCAATGGGTCAGCTGTTCTACTCCATGTCCCTTGCAATGGGCATTATGATAACCTACGGCTCCTATATGAAAAAGGAAACCTCAATTGAATCTGCCGTTGGTAACATTGAGCTTTTCGATACCGGCATTGCTTTCCTTGCAGGTCTTATGATTATCCCCGGCATATCTGTTATGACAGGCGGAGCACTTCACCCCGAAGACCTTTCAAAGGGTCCCGGCCTTATGTTTATGGTGCTTCCCAAGGTGTTTGATAAAATGCCCGGCGGTCAGGTTGTAGGTGCCCTGTTCTTCATTATGGTATTCTTTGCGGCACTTACCTCCTCAATTTCCCTTATGGAAACCGTTGTTTCCATTGTCCGCGACAAGCTTGGCTGGGGCAGAAAAACCTCTGCAGCGGTTGTACTGCTTGTAAGCGTAATTCTGGGTACTCTTTCTGTTCTTGGTAACGATGTTGGTGTAAGCGTATGGTCAAACATTAAAATTCTCGGTTTTGAATTCCTTGGCTTCTTCGACTTCATCAGTAACAGCGTAATTATGCCCATAGTTGCACTTCTTACCTGTGTATTCATCGGCTATGTTGTTAAACCTCAGTTCATTACAGAAGAGGTTGAGCTTAACGGCAAGTTCAAACGCAAAGTGCTGTTTAATGTAATGATAAAATACATTGCGCCCATTCTTATTGTTGCAATTCTTATTTTCTCAGTGCTTGAAGGTCTTAAAATTATTAAGGTTTAAAACCCACAAGAGTGCCTCCCGGAAAGGGAGGCACTTTCCAAAAGGAGACATCTATGAAAAAGGAATACTACGAAAGTCTTTTTGAAACAATTCTGGACATAGGCAGAGAGCTTGTTGCCTCAGGTGCGGAAATTAACCGTACCGACGAAACCCTGCGAAGGCTGGGACGGGCTTACGGTGCAGAGGATGTAAATGTTTTTGTAATTTACAATTCTCTCTCGGCAACAATGAAATTTGAAGGGGAAATGTACACCCAGACCCGAAGCCTGAAAATTCCCACATCAACGGATTTCAGAAAAATTGCTCACTTAAACGCTCTCAGCCGCAGATGTACAAAGGAAAAGCTTTCTCCCGAAGCCCTGAAAGCAGAGCTTGAAAAAATAAAAGCCATTAAAAAATCCTCTCTGCGTGTGTTTCCCGGAGGTGCGGTTGCCGCCGGTGCTTTTGCAATGTTTTTTGGCGGCACTCCGGCAGATGCGCTTGTTGCGGCAATTTTCGGTCTGCTCATAATGTTCTTACAGGAAAATCTTACAAAAATCTGCCCTAACAATATGCTTTACACCTTTGTGGCGGCACTTACCTCAGGGCTTGGAATTTTAGCAGTTTCCCTGCTTTTGCCCGGCCTTATGGCAGATAAAATTATAATTGGAGTAATAATGCTTCTTGTTCCGGGAAAAGGTATAACCAATGCCGCCCGCGATGTGCTTCTGGGCGATACTATATCCGGAGCAATGAAGCTTGTGGAAAGCCTGTTTCTTGCAGGGGCAATGGCGGCAGGATATCTGCTTGCGCTGAACATTTTTTAAGGAGGCGGAATAATGGATTTTGTAATTCAGCTTATAACGGCTTTTATTGGTTCTCTTGGCTTTGCCCTTATGTGGAATGTTAACGGAAAATGCATTCTGCCCGCATCCTTTGGCGGTTTTATGGGCTGGGGAGTTTACCTTCTGCTTTTTAATGTTGCCCATATGCCCATTTTTTCCGCCTCATTTTTTGCGGCGGCTGTGGTGGGGCTTTTTGCGGAAATTTGCGCAAGAGTATTCAAAACTCCCGGTACGGTGTTTTTAATTCCTTCCCTTATACCTCTTTTCCCGGGAAGTCTGCTTTATTATACTGTCAGCGCCGCAGCGGTAAGTGACTGGGAAACAATGGCCTCCCAGGGGCTTGCAACTGTTTATTTTACCCTGGGAATTGCCTGCGGAGCAAGCATTGTTCCCGCACTTTTTGCAAGCTTTGCTGAAATTCGCAAAAAAACTCAAAAAAACTCTTGACAAAGAGGAAAAACCGTGGTATAATGGTATGGCTGTAAAGTGATTTACTTGTCAAGCCACAGGAAAATCAGGTAAAAAGCCGGTTGGAGGTTCTGTAATGAAAGATTTAAACATTTGTATCCTGCTGGATTTTTACTCATCCCTTCTTTCCCCCAAGCAGGCGGAAATGATGGAACAGTATTATAATGATGATTTGTCTTTAAGCGAAATTGCCGAAGAAATGAGCATTTCCCGTCAGGGAGTCCGTGACGCCATAAAAAAAGCAGAAGCCATTCTTCTTACTGCGGAGAAGGATTTAGGCTATGCAAAGCGTTTTATGGAAATGGCAAAGGAGCTTGGAGCTATACGAAACCATATAGAAAGCTTAATTGAAAATAAAGAAAACCGCGACGAGGAGCTGAAGGCTCTGCTTACAGAGGTGGATGCACTCCGTTCGCTCAGTGGGGTAACCGATTATGGCATTTGAAGGCTTGATGGATAAGCTGAACGGTGTTTTCAGCAAGCTCAAAGGGCACGGAAAGTTAACCGAAGCGGACATTAAAGTCTCCATGCGTGAGGTAAAGCTTGCGCTTCTGGAGGCAGATGTTAACTTCAAGGTTGTTAAAGATTTTGTTGCAACCGTTTCGGAGCGTTGTAAAGGCAGCGAGGTGCTTGAGAGCCTGACACCCGGTCAGCAGGTTATAAAAATAGTACGGGAAGAGCTGATAGAGCTTATGGGAAAGGAAAACGCAAAGGTTGACCTTTCCGGCAAGGCACCCGCCATTATTATGATGGCAGGTTTACAGGGTGCAGGTAAAACCACCACCTCTGCAAAGCTTGCAGCACTTCTCCGCAAACAGCAGGGCAAACGCCCTTTGCTTGTAGCCGGTGACGTTTACCGTCCTGCGGCTATAAAACAGCTTGAGGTTGTAGGTGCTCAGATAGATGTACCGGTTTTTACCCTTGGTGACAAGGTAAGCCCGGTGGAAATTGCAAAGCGTGGTGTTGAACACGCCAGAGCACACGGTAACGACCTTGTAATTATTGATACTGCCGGCAGGCTTCATGTTGATGAAGAGCTTATGCAGGAGCTTTCCGACATTAAAGAAGCAGTAAATCCCAACGAAATCCTTCTTGTTGTGGATTCCATGACAGGTCAGGATGCAGTAAATGTTGCAACCAGCTTTAATGAACAGCTTGAAATAACAGGTGTTGTTCTTACAAAGCTTGACGGTGACACCCGTGGCGGTGCGGCTCTTTCGGTCCGTGCAGTTTCGGGCAAGCCCATAAAATTTGCCTGCATAGGCGAAAAGCTTTCGGACATTGAGCCCTTCTATCCTGACAGAATGGCTTCAAGAATCCTGGGTATGGGTGATGTGCTTACCCTTATTGATAAAGCTCAGGAAGCCTTTGACGAAAAACAGGCGGCTGAGATGGAGAAAAAGCTCCGTCAGAACCAGTTCACTCTTGAGGATTTCCACGAGCAGATGAAACAGCTTAAAAAAATGGGTCCCATGTCACAGCTTATCGGTATGATGCCCGGTATGGGCAATATGAAGGATATTGAGGTGGATGACAGAAAAATGGACAGAATTGAAGCAATTATTCTTTCCATGACTCCTGCCGAAAGAAGAAATCCTTCCATCATAAACGGCAGCCGCAAAATCCGTATAGCAAAGGGTTGCGGCATGGAGGTTCACGATGTGAACTTACTGCTTAAACAGTTTGAGCAGATGCAGAAAATGATTAAGCAAATGACAAAAGGCGGCGGCAAGGCAATGCGCCGGAAAGCAAGGGGAATGGGTTTCCCCGGTATGTTTTAGTGAAAAACCAAAATGCAAATTAATGGTTTTCATATATGAAAATTTTTAAGGAGGTGCAAACACAATGGCAGTTAAAATCCGTTTAAAGAGAATGGGTTCTAAAAAGGCTCCCTTCTACAGAGTAGTAGTAGCTGATTCCAGATACCCCAGAGACGGTCGTTTCATCGAAGAAGTTGGTACTTACAACCCTCTTAAGAACCCCGCTGAAATCAACCTTGATGCAGAAAAGGTTCAGAAGTGGATTGGTAACGGTGCTCAGCCCACAGATACCGTTAAGGATCTTATTAAGAAGGCAGGTATCTAATTGAATTTGTTTACACCTTGAGATAAAGTTTGGTGCATAGCCGGGCTTTATCTCGGACCAGGGTGCAGCAAATCGGAAAGGAAAGCCTCTCCCGAGGGGAGCAGGCAGATTTAATCAAAATGATGAAAGAATTACTTGAAAACATTGCAAAATCTCTTGTTGAACACCCCGAGGATGTTACAGTTACAGTTTCCGGCACAGAAAATGCTGTTGTTCTGGAGCTTCGTGTTAACGATTCCGATATGGGTAAGGTTATCGGCAAGCAGGGCAGAATTGCAAAAGCAATCCGTTCTGTTATGAAGGCAGCCGCTGTTCGTGAAAACAAGAAGGTTTCTGTTGAAATTGTACAGTAAAAAAACTGGGATTAGGTGTTTTCGCATCTAACCCTTTTTTTATAGGTGAAAAGTATGAAAAATGTTGAACTTGGAAAAATAGTTAATATCCACGGTGTTCACGGTGAGGTAAAGGTTAACCCTTATGCTGACGGACCGGAATTTTTAAGAAATTTCAAGCAGGTGCTTGTGGGAGATGTTTCCTACAATGTTAAGGGTGTGAAAATTGCAAAGGGCTGTGCTGTTTTAAAGCTTGAAGGTGTTGATACCGTTGAAGCCGCACAAAAGCTTCGTGAAAAGCTTGTAACCGTACCTGAAAACCTGCTTCCTGCACTTCCCGAAGGGGTTTTTTATGTTAAAGACCTTGTGGGTATGGAGGTTTATGCCGACGGTGACCTGCTTGGCACACTTACCGAGGTTATAAATGCTCCTGCCAACGATGTTTATGTGGTTAAAAACAAGGAAGGCAAGGAATTTCTCATTCCCTCGGTACCGGTTTTTATAAAAAATCGTGATGTGGCAAAAAAACGCATGGATATTACTCACATAAGAGGTATTACCTATGATGAAGATTGATGTGCTTACCCTTTTCCCTGAAATGATGGAGGCTGTTCTTGGCGAAAGCATTATAGGCAGAGCAAGAAAAAACGGTAAGCTTGACATAAATTTTACCAATATCCGTGATTACACAAAAATGAAGCATGGCCATGTAGACGACTCCCCTTACGGTGGAGGCAGAGGTATGGTTATGGCTGTTCAGCCCATAAAATCCGCCCTTGAAAGTGTGGCTCTCCCCGGTGTAAAGCCTCATGTGGTGTATATGTCCCCTCAGGGCAGGGTTTTCACCCAGGAAATTGCAAAGGAGCTGCTTGAAAAGGAGCATCTTGTATTTCTCTGCGGTCATTACGAGGGTGTTGACGAGCGTGTAATTGAGGAGCTTGTGGACGAGGAAATTTCCATAGGTGACTATGTTCTTACCGGTGGTGAAATTCCTGCAATGGCTGTTATTGACTGCGTTTGCCGTATGGTGGAGGGAGTGCTTCCCGATGAAGATGCCTTTACTGAGGAGTCACATTTCAGCGGTCTTCTGGAATATCCTCAGTATACCCGTCCCGAGGAAACCGAAACCGGCAAAAGAGTTCCCGATGTTCTTCTTTCGGGGCATCACAAAAACATTGAAAAATGGCGCAGAAAACAGTCTCTTTTCCGCACCTGGAAAAAGCGTCCCGATATGCTGAAAAGCGCACCTCTTACTGATGAGGACAAAAAATACTTAGCAAAATATAAAGGAAAAAAGCGCAAAAACGCAAAATTTATTAATGAGTGATTATTATGACAATTGAACCCGTACAGCTAAAACATAAAGAAATAACCGACCGTTTCCGTGACGGCGAGGGTCTGTTTAACGGTGACTACTGTTTCGGAAATCTGTTTGCCTGGGGAGGTGTTTTTAACACTCACATCTGCCTTGAGGGTGAAATGTACACAGCGGTTGCGGAAATTGGTAACAGCCGTATGCTTATTGGATATCCCATCGGCAATGGAGACAAAAAAGCCCTTGTGAAGAAGCTTGCAGAGTATGCAAAAGGCAAGGGGAAAATTCCTGTTCTGGGTCTTGTTCCACACAAGCTGATTGAAAAAGCACAAGTGGAGCTTCAGGGCCTTGTTACCTTCAGGCGTATGCGAAACAGCGACGATTATGTGTACCTTACAACCAAGCTTATTGACCTTTCCGGAGATGAGCTTCACGCCAAGAAAAATATGCTGAATTCCTTTTTGAAAAACGATTTCGTTTACGAGGAAATCAGCCCGGAAAACCTTGAAGCTGCAAAGGAATTCTGCATCCAAAAATGCTTTACGGATGACGAAAAGCTTGTAACAGAGCGGTTTTTTGATAATTTTGAGGCTCTTGCTTTAAAGGGAGCTGTTCTTAAAATTGAAGGTGTAATTGTTGCCGCAACGGTGGGAGAATGCCGCGGAGATACGGTAATTATCCATACCGAAAAAGCGGAAAAGAATGTTCGCGGAGCATATGCTGCAATAAACAACCTTTTCCTGAAAAACTCCATGAGCCATACGGTTTTTGTTAACCGTGAGGATGATATGGGTCTGGAAAACTTACGCAAGGCTAAGCTTTCCTACAAGCCTGAGTTTATGGTGGAAAAATATATGGGTCATTTTGAATAAATGCAATAACGGGGATGTTAAAAAACTCAGGATCGCAAGAAAAGAGGGTAAGAAATAGTTTTTGAAAAGTTTTTCGTATAGCTTACATCCGAAAATAAAGGTAGAAAAATCAAAATCTTTGATTTTTCTTAAAAATTTCAATCTTTTCTTGCTACAAACAAACTTCGCCTCTCGTCGTACCCCCGTACGGCTTCGGGTAACCCAAAGCTAAAGCTTTGGCTCAGTTTGCCCGTTCCAGAGCTTTTTTCCTATCCCCTTAAAAGAAAGGCGGTGTTTTTTAAACACCGCCTTTTACTTTATATTTCTGCAAGAATAGTTACAATTTCGTAGTTGCCCACAGGTAATGTTACGGTGTTACCGCTGCCTATTTCCTCAAGCTTGTTTTCAAGCATATCGCAGAGATAAATTTTCTTTGCATCAAAGCCAAGTTTTAAAGTAGCATCGGTTTTCTGGTTGTGGCATTCGTACATACGAACCACAACACCTTCACCGTTTTCAGCCATTTTAACTGTTTCGGCAATAATGTTTTCCTTGTTGCAGCTAACAAGACTGTAGCTTTCAGGAAGCTTGCCTTCACCCAACGCCGGAACACATACAAGGGGTTTGTTAAGAATATACGCCTGCTGAACTGTTCCGTTCCTGAAATCTCCGCTGTGGGGATAGATTGAATAGGTGAAGCTGTGATGACCTATATCCGCCATAGGATTGGGGTCTGTGCCTGCTTTTACAAGAGTAAGCGCAAGTTCACCACCCTCGCAGCTGTGTCCGTACTTGCAATCGTTAAGAAGGCTGAACCCGTAATTGCCTTCGGAAATGTCTGCCCATTTCTGTCCGCAAACCTCGAATTTTGCCGCATCCCAGCTTGTGTTGGAATGGGTAGGTCTTTCAAGGTTACCGAACTGAATGTCATAAACCGCTTTGGTTGTAAGAATGTTTGTGGGGAAAAACGCCTTAAGAATGTTATGATGTTCATTCCACTCAATATCTGTTTCAAAGTCGATTCTGGGGCTGTTGGCATATGCAACAATACGCTGTCTGATTTCAGAATTCAGATATTTTCTGACAACCTCAAAGCCACCAAACCCTTCACCTTCAACGGATTTTACGCTTACAAGCTCAAAATCGTCATAGGACTTCTGCTTGTAATAGTTAGTGATTTCCCAGTTGTCGCAATATTTGGGGTAATCCTCAAAGGCTCTTATTTTGTTGAAAGCTTTGCCTTTTTCAACAATTTCTCTGCCGTTTACCTTGTCAAACAAAGAGGATATGTTCATATCATCATCAAAAACAATAACATACATATCGGTTTCAACGCGTTTTTCGGAAACCTTTACCTTGCCATTGGAAACGGTGTTTTCAATAACCTTCCAGCCCATTGCCGGAACATTTTCAGCATATACAAGCCCCTCGTCGTTCCGGGCATAGCTGCTTACCTCAAAGGGATTTGGATTATAAACAAGAATACCCTTTTTATTTACATTTGCGGCAATTTTTGAAAGCTTGTCCATTTTGATTCCGCCGATTTCATCAAACAGAGCCGCATACTGGCGGTCGCTGTCCTCGTAAACTTCAGGAATTGAGGAACCGGGAATTATATCATGGAACTGATTAAGCAGAATCACCTTCCAGTTTCTGAAAAGAGCTTCCTGAGGATATTCTCCCCCGAGAAGAAGCTTATCCATTACCGATACATTTTCGGTGTCCTGACAAAGGAATTCCGACTTACGGTTGTTCTTTTTGTTCTTTGCTATTGATGTATATGTACCTCGGTGAACTTCAAGGTAAAGCTCGCCCACCCATTTTGGTGTTCTGCCTGTAAGCTCGCAGTTTTTCTCGAAATCGCTCTTTACTCTGTCAAGAAAATCTCCTGCTTTGCTCATCTGCGCTTTCGGGAAACCGGGTAAGCCTTTTTCAAGACGGCGTTCCATTTCAATCATTTCAAGTGTGGGTCCGCCACCACCGTCACCGTAACCGTAGGTTACAATGGCTTCGTTGGTATATTCCTTCTGCTGATATCTTTCCCATGTACCGAGGTGCATATTGGGATTAACAAAACCCACATATGTTGTCTGTTTCTGATGCGCAAGGAACTGATGATGGTCCTGAGCAGTAAGGAAATATGTAAAGATTTCCGTTCCGTCAATACCCTGCCACATAAATGTATCAACAGGCATCATATTGCTCTCGCTCCAGCTTATTTTGGAAGTAACAAAAGTATCAATACCGGTCTTTTTAAGAATCTGAGGCATTGAAGCATTATATCCGAAAACATCAGGAAGCCATAAAATGTGGTTATCCACACCAAGCTCTTCCTTCATAAACTTTTTGCCGTGCATAATCTGGCGGATAATACTTTCACCGGAAGTAAGGTTGCAGTCAGCCTCAAGCCACATACCGCCTTCTGCTTCCCATCTGCCTTCCTTTATGCGCTGTTTGAGCTTTTCAAAAAGCTCAGGCTGTTCTTCCTTAAAATATTCATAAAGCTGAGGCTGAGAGGACATAAAAATATATTCCGGATACTGTTCCATAAGGTTCAGCACGGTAGCAAAGCTTCTCTGTGTCTTTTCTCTTGTCTGGGCAAGTGTCCACAGCCATGCCACATCAATGTGGGTGTGACCGATATAATTTACAATTACATCACTTGCACCGCAAGCCTTACCGTAAAACTCTTCTTTAAGGTACGCCCTTGCCTTGTCAACACTTTCAAGGAAAGCTTCTTCACCAACATCGCGGAAATCAATAAGGTTACAAGCCTGCTCAAGGTGTTTGACTATTTCGGCATATTCCATTGTTCGTGGGTCAAGAAGAAGTGCCGCCTCGTAAGGCACATTTATATCAAAATACAAATCTCTCACTCTGTGATTTACATTTACAAGGTTCATCATAACCTCGCATTTCATATCGTCTTTCATACCGGTATAAAAATACAGCATCACATCATAATGATTTTCCGGTTCAAGATGCACCGTGCGGTGGTTGATATCGGTGCCCTGCACAGCCTTTCCGTTCAGATATAACAGTCCCTGTGGGTTAAGAGCGTCACCGCCATCTTTTTTTCCGGTAATAAGCTCAATTACAAGCTCCTCGCCTTCCTTGACAGAAGGGGTGTCAATTTCTGTGTGAAACCAGAAATGCTTATCCTTGCCGAAAATTCTTTCTCCCCTTTTGAGAGTCTGTGTAAACATAGATAAATCAGGATATTCTCCGATTTTTTTGTAACCGCTTTCAAAATAAGAAAGCTCAGAAATTGTCTCAAGACATTTACCGCTCCGCAAAGCAAGTTCTCCTATAGTCATCCGGATTTTATCCACCAAAAATTGGTCCATAAAAAACACTCCTTTCCATTCTATATCATAATTATATCACAAAAGCTATTGCAAATCTACTAACAATGTGATATAATTATTATACTATTGTGATATTTGGAGTGATATTATGAAAGCTTTTACCACCTATTTTGCCACCCGTGAAACAGACCCTGAAGCCGGTGGCTTATGTATGTTTTTCAGGGGATGTGCTTTTACCCATCCCCACAACCATGATTATTATGAAATATTCCTTACCCTTACCGGTAAGCTTACCCATTTTGTAAATGGGGTAAAACAGGTTCTGCCCGAAGGAAGCCTTGTTTTTGTCCGCCCAAGTGATGCTCATTCCTTCAGTTCTGACACGCCTTCCGAGGTTTCCTACATTAACCTCACCTTCACAAAGGAAACCGCTGAAGAGCTTTTTGAATATCTTTCCGAGGGGTTCCCCTCCGCCCACCTGTTAAAAGCACAGATGCCTCCTTCCGTTCTGCTTACAACCTCACAGAAAAACAAGCTTTACTCGGAAATTGACGAGCTCAACCTTGTTAACTGGCAGGACAAAAAACAACTCAAGCTCCGGCTTCGTGTGTTACTGATTAATATTTTTTCCAGGTATTTTTCAAATGTTCCTGCCGCACAAAACGATATACCCGTGTGGCTTATACGCCTCAGCGATAAAATGGCTCAGCCCGAAAACTTCACGGCAGGTGCAGAGCGTATGATTGAGTTGTGTCATAAAAGTCGTGAGCACCTGACACGAAGCCTGAAAAAACATTACGGTCTTTCCCTTACGGGATACATAAATGACCTCAGGCTCAACTACGCCTCAAACCTTCTTATTAACAGCAACACGCCCATACTCGATATATGCTTCAACTGCGGTTTTCAGAATGTAAGTCTGTTTTACAGAGTTTTCAAAAAAAAGTTCGGGCTCACTCCCTTAAGCTTCAGAAAAAAATATACTACAACTGAAAATCTTCTGTCATCCTGAAAAAGTGAAATCCGTCCCGGAAGGGACGGATTTCGTTTTGTGTGTGGCAACCTTTGAAACAAGCAAAAAAGGTGCATCAACTTAAAGTCAATGCACCCGAAAAATGCATTGCTCCTTTTGTTACCACACAAATTCATCACTATGCCACCAAGGGATGCGAGAATAGAGAATGCATTTTTACCAAAGATAAAAAGGCACCCTTAGCGGATAACATATTGAATTTGTGTGGTGATATAAGTATACCACATATCTTTATAAATGTCAAATTTTTTTGCATACAAAAAAGCGGTTCCTGTCCGGGAACCGCTTTTTGCTTATATATTAAGACAATCTTCTGTACCGTCAAGCTCAAGAAGAGCTTCACCGTTTCTTTTAAGGTGTTTCAGGTTGCCTGCAACAAATTTTTCAATGTTGCCTCTGCCGTCTGTTTTAAGGGCAAGGGTTCCCCGGAATTCCGCTTCAAACTTAAAGCCGTCAAGCTCAAATTCGTATGTACAGAAACCGTCATTCATAACAGAATCGTAATCGGAAATTACAACTGCACCGTCCTCAGTTACACAACCGCATTTAATTTTGTTCTGTGTAAGGTTCAGCGCCGAAACAATGTCAGCATCCTCGTTAAGAAAATACTCGTTTCCGAAACCAAAGCCGGCAGGCTCTCCGCCAAAGCCACGGGTCAGCTTGCCTATAACCTTCATTTCCACGCCCTGCTTTGCGGCACCGTTAAGAAAATCAATCACCTCAGGCTTTGAATATTCAGGATACAGATAAAGCAACTTTTTGAACCTATGACCGCAGAAATCAATTTCACCGTCCACCACTTTAATTCTGCCGTCCTCAATTGCATTGGAAGGTGCAAGTGCGTTGAAATAGCCGGTATTCCAAAGCTTTTCCGTTCTGCCCATAATATCAATTTTACCGTTAATGTCTGTGTTGTTTCTGGCAGAATAGTCCGGGTACCAGTTACAAAGCTCCGGAAAACCGAACACGGTAAGAAGCTCCATTTTTGGCTGTTTTGTATCAAAAGCATTCAGCAGATTAATTTTGCTTTCAATTTTTCCGATTTTAGCAAGGAAATCCTCTGAACCGGTATCCACGCCCCAAAATCCGTCGTTCATTGCGTGGTAATGAATTCGTGTGTTGTAACGGGCATCGCGGACAGCCTTTTCAAAGAAAGCTTCTTCCTTTTGATGATAGAACATATCGTAAACAATGCTTTCCTCCCAGCAGCAGGACATACCTGCTCTTACGGGGTAGCCTATATCCTCATCGGTCTGTGCATATTTTCTGGGTACATCCCACCAGTTACAGCCGGTTGCCCAAAGCTCGTCGTTCTGCAGGCGGTTATGGAAGGTGTTATGCACGCCTATGAATATGTTTTCTCCAAAAACCTTTTTTGCACAATCTGCCACAAAATTCTCAACTCTCAGAGTAGATGGACGCAGAACATCCCAGTAATTGTTAATTGCCTTAATTCGTATTTCCTCATTGCCTTCCGGACAGAAGCGCATTTCAAACATTGCTTTTACAAGACTTTCACCCTTTGTTTCCTCATAAACCCGGGCAAAATTCTGACCGTAAAACCTTTCACGCCACAACATTTCCTTAGCCAGAGGATTTTCCATAAACAAATGCTTGAACTCGTCAAGTCCGAAACCGTCAAAGGGAATATCTCCATAAGCCTCCATAAGGGCTTTGTAGTTTTCCTGATGTCCGTTGCCGAAAACATCAGGATATCCGCAATAATGTGCTGTAATTACATAAAGGGTATAACCCTCAAGGTCGCTTCGGTTCAGCTTAAGCTGAATTTCAAATGAATCTTCCGGATTTTCCGTTGCCACAACCTCATTTGTCAAATCAACAAGGCTGCCCTCTTCATATAAGCCTTCCCCGGTCTTTTTAAACGCTGCCGCATAAAGAAGCTCACTTTTAAGCGCCGGTGCCGCCTCAAGATTCCTCAGGTTTTTTCCTCTTGCATTTATAACAGCCTCTCTCCCGTCGAGCAACTGTTCATACTCGGTAACAACTGCTTCTGCCTCCTGCCAGGGAGTATCCGACGGAGCAGACGACATAAATCCTCTCGGCCACACCTGAAGACCTATTTTAAGACCTTTTTTGTGGGCATATTCCACCATTTCCGCAAAAATGGGGCTGAACTTTTCAGTATCCCAGAAATTAAGCGAGCCTCTCTGTGTGAGAAAAATCAGGTCAAAATCCGACTTATCTGCAAGAGTGTCAATATCCTTAAGGTAGTGCTTATCCGTAATAGTTTTTTCGTCCCAGAACCAATAATGAATTTTAGGGTGTCTTGAAATCATACTCATTCTCCTTCTTTTTTGGGTATACTTTTATTGTATACTAAAAGCCGGTCTAAGTCAATGGTACAAGCATTGGTTTTATTGTCCGTTGTTTACTTTTTATTGTTTTCCCCACACCCTCTCAAAATCGCAATATAGTACAATCAAATTCTGTAATTCAAGCAATTTTATACATTTACATTTACGCAAAAACACGATATAATACAAATATATTTAATTTTTGAGGAGGCTATTATGAGAATTTTTTTGTGTAAAACACCCCAGTCCCCTACCATCAGCCTTGCCTTGAGCGAGCTTGCCCGATACCTTGAGCTGATTGACCCCACCATGGTGGTTGAACAGGCTACCGTTCCATCTTTTAATGAAAAAACCGAAAATATGCTTTTTGTAGGTCTGATTTCTCCCGAAACCACACTTGATGACCGAATAATCATAAATGTTCATGGCGGCACCGGTTACATAAGCGGTTCAAATGAACGCTCGGTGCTTATTGCTGTTTACAAATTTCTTGAGACCCTTGGCTGTAAGTGGTTCCGTCCCGGTGCTGATGGGGAATTTATTCCTCAGCTGCTTCTTACCCCGGATGTGTTGACCCTTGAATACGATTATACCCCTTCATATCGCCACCGCGGTGTTTGTATTGAAGGCGGTGTTACATATCAGTCAGTATATAATATGATAAACTGGCTGCCCAAGGTGGGACTCAACGAGTATTTCGTACAGTTCCATAATCCCTGGTGCTTCTTTGATAATTGGAGAATGTACCACGAAGAGCTTGCACCCGGTGGAATTTCAAAGGAAGAATCTGCCCTTATGACAAAACGCCTGGAGGAAGAAATTTCCCTTCGCGGACTTGGTTACCACAAAGTGGGTCATGGCTGGACATATCCCCTTGTAGGAAAGGAAGGTACCGGCTGGTGCAAATATGACGACATAGTACCTGAAGATGTAAAAGGGCTCCTTGCGGAAATCAACGGCAAGCGTGACCTTTGGGAGGAAAACCTTTTCAATACAAATCTATGCTATTCCAACCCCGTTGCCCGTGATAAATTCACAGACGGCATTGTTGAATACTGCAAGAAAAATCCTCAGGTGAACTATCTTCATTTCTGGCTTGCCGATGCCATTAACAACCATTGCGAGTGTGCTGAATGTCAGAAAAAAATACCTTCAGATTTTTATGTTATGATGCTTAACGAGCTTGACGAAAAGCTTACAGCAGAAGGGCTTGATACAAAAATTGTATTCCTTCTGTACCTTGACCTTATGTTCCCGCCCGAAACCGAAACCATCAAAAATTCCGACCGTTTTACACTTATGTATGCGAAGAGCAGAAAATATAACAAAACTATGGTTGAAGACCTGGCTGAAGCAGAAACGCTGCCGGAAATGAAATATGAACGAAACAAGGTGGATTTCGGAAATAACGGTGCCCTTTGTGTGAGCTTCCTTAAAAAGTGGCAGAAGGCTTTTGGTGGTGACAGCTTCTCCTTTGATTACCATATGATGTGGCATTACCAGATAGACCCCGGCTCATACAGAAACGCTTATGTTATGCACGAGGATATGAAAAACCTTGCAGCCCTTAAGCTTAACGGTGAAGTAAGCTGTCAGCTTCAGCGCGTATGGGTTCCCGTAAACCTTACGCTTTACGGCATGGCAAAGGCTCTTTGGGACAACACCAGCGAATTCTCCGATGTTGTAAAAGAGTATTTTGAAGGCACCTTTGACAAGGACGGTGAAAAGGTTGCCATGTACCTTAAAACCCTTTCCGACCTTTACGATTCCGATGATAAGGACAGATTCAAAAAAATCGTTGCCGAAATTGACCGAATGGCTCCGGTATGGGAAGAGAATTTTGCACAGGCAAAGCCAGGCAGTCCTTATGAAATGTCCTGGAGATATCTTGTCAGACACGGTCAGTTTACACGAATTGCCCACGAAGGTCTTGACCTTAAGATAAACGGCGACCGGGCAGGTGCTGCGGCAAAGAGTGAGGAATGCAAAAAATTCGTGAAGGAAATAGAGCACGAAATCCATAACGGAATGGATGTTTTTGAATATGTCCGTATCACGCTTGTCCACGGTGGAAATGTTGGTCTCGGACTTATAAACGACTGATAAAGAGCTGGTTGTGAAACCAGCTCTTTTCATTTTAATCAATTTCCCGATGACCGTAGGGGTGTGTCGGTTTTGTTATCTTCAGGACACAGAACCGTCCCCTGTCTTTCAGGGCAAAGAACTTTCCGTTTTTCGCGGAGAAGTTTTTTGGTATTGACATAAAGTATAATTCATGATATAATTTCCTAATAAAAAAAATAAGGAGGATTTTGTATATGAATTTCAGACAGGTACACCTTGATTTTCACACATCTGGGGCAATTGACGGCATCGGAGCAAAATTTGACAAAAAACAGTTTCAGGAGGCACTTAAAGCAGGACATGTAAACTCAATTACCGTGTTTTCAAAGTGCCATCACGGTTGGGCGTATCATCCGTCTAAGGCTAATGAGACTCACCCCGGACTTAAGTTTGACCTTTTAAAGGCACAAATTGAGGCGGCTCATGAAATTGGTGTAAAAACTCCGGTTTATCTTTCAGCAGGTATTGATGAAAAATATGCAAGAAAATATCCCATGCACCTCCATTTTGATGACAGAAGCATCTCTTACAACCATTTCAACGGACCGGGATTTCATCGTCTTTGTTTAAATACTCCTTACCTTGATGTTCTTCTTGACCAGATAACTGAGGTTGTTACAAATTATGATGCAGACGGCATTTTTCTCGATATTGTCGGAGCGTGTTTGTGTTACTGCCCTACATGTTTGGCTATGATGCTTGAACGCGGACTTGACCCTGCCAAGCAGGAAGATGCACTTAAACTGGGTGAAGAAGTCTATGCAAACTATCTGAAACGTGTAAGGGAAACAATAGATGCGGTAAAACCCGGTCTCCCCGTGTTCCACAACGGCGGACATATTCGTCAGGGCAGACGTGACCATGCCTATGCAAACTCACATCTTGAACTTGAAAGCTTGCCTACCGGCGGTTGGGGATATGACCATTTTCCGTTTTCGGCACGTTATGCACAAAATTTAGGAATGGAATTTCTTGGAATGACAGGAAAGTTCCATACAATGTGGGGCGAGTTTGGCGGATACAAGCATCCCAATGCCATAAAGTATGAGGTTGCACTCAGTGCCGCCCACGGTGCAAAGTGCTCCATAGGTGACCAGATGCCTCCTGACGGGCATATGGATATGCGCACCTATGAACTTATCGGTGCAGGATACAGCGAGCTTGAGGAAAAAGAGGAGTGGCTTGATAACGTAACGCCTGTGTGCGATGTTGCTTTGTTGTCTCTTGAAGCATGCTATAACGACTTGGGTTCCTCATATGCAGGACGAACTCTTACAAAATCCGATGTAGGTGCAGGCAGAATTCTGCTTGAGGGCAAATATGCCTTCTCTGTTATTGATAAGTATGTTGATTTCGATAAGTTTAAGGTTATTATTCTTCCCGATAAGGTTGAACTTACAGAAGAGATTGCAAACAAGCTTAAAACTTTTGTAAAAGGCGGAGGAAAAATTCTTGCAACAGGCAGCTCGGCAATTTGTAACGGAGAATTTATGTTTGATTTTGGTGCAAAATGCGAAGGCGACTGCAAATTTGTGCCAAGCTATGTTCGTCCTTTGTGGGATAACGACTACGAAAGTGATTTTGTAATGTATTCCCCCTGTAAAAAAATAAGTTTAAACGGCGGAACTGAGCTTGCAAAGCTGATTGAACCCTATTTCAACAGAACAAAAGAACATTTCTGTTCACATCAGCACGCACCTTCATCAGGAAAATATGGTGGGGCAGGTATGGTGTGTGGTAAGGATGGCATCTATATTGCATGGGAAATTTTTGAGGATTATGCAACAAAAGGCGAGCTTATTGCAAAGCAGGTTGTGTGTAAGGCCCTTGATGTATTGCTTGTGGGTGAAAAATCTCTTGTCACAAATCTTGGCAGCATAGGTGTTACTACACTTATGGAACAAAAGGACAAAAACAGAGTGATTGCTCATCTCCTTTATGCAACACCCATTAAAAGGGGAGAAAAAATCGAGGTTATTGAGGATTTGCTTCCTGTTTGTGATACCGAGCTTGCGGTAAAACTTGATAAACCGGTTAAAAGAGTTTATCTTGCTCCCCAGGGGATTGAGCTTCCCTTTGAAACAGATGGAGATTATACAAGGGTCAGCGTTGACAAATTTGTTTGTCATCAGATGGTTGTTTTTGATATATGAGGATAACGGTTTTGTCACCTTTCAGGACATAGAACCGTCCCCTGTCTTTTGTAATCTACATTAAAGAAGAGCTGGTTGTGAAACCAGCTCTTTTCATTTTAATCAATTTCCCGATGACCGTAGGGGTGTGTCGGGTTTGTTATCTTCAGGACACAGAACCGTCACCTGTCTTTCGTGACTCCGAAGTCACGCCTTGGCTTTGTAGTTATGAAGTGTAAATCAACTCTTATGTATCTCTCCCTCAGTCACCAAGAAAACTTGGTGCCAGCTCCCTCGTCAGAGGGAGCCTATCCCCTGCCTCCACTTGTCAGGGGAGGTGGCTGTGGCTATGCCACAGCCGGAGG
>JAZQCS010000072.1:0-3435 GCA_045546415.1 Clostridia bacterium
GCTCGGTGTTATGAAGCCCCGCATTTGCGGCGGCGGTTTTCACAAGCTCCCGTTTTGTTTTTGAAAATGCTACAGGGCAGGTGATATAGGCTTTGGTTACTTGCTCTCCGCACTGACTTTCTGCGCACTTTTTAAGGTACAGAAACAGTTCCTTGTATAAATCCTGAGGATACAGGGAAAGTGTTCCGAGCTGATATGCATCCTTTGTTCCTAAATCCCGCTTGAACTCGTCCTTGAAATTTGCAAGATTTTTATATCTGACCTGCATAGCTGCCTGACCCACAAGAATTTTGCCGTCGTTTTCCGCAAAAACTGCCGAGGGAATGGAGTTTTCCTGTCCAAAACCCGGTACATTTGAAACCCTTATAACAATGGGGTTTCCCTCTTTGTCCAAAACACTTATGCTCGAATAGCTTGTTCCTATATCTATGCCTGCTATCATTTTTCTTCACCTCTAAAATTCGTTCAATTCATTTAAGTGATTATGTAACCTTGAATAAGACCGTTCTATAATTTTTGCAACCCTGCGTTCCTTTTCGGTTATATCAAAAGCCGCTGTTTTTGCAGTCCAGTACTTTACTTTTTCGGCAGCTATCTGACGAAGCTCTTCGGTAGAAACGGTTCCTTCTGCGCCAAGCTTTGCCTCGCAGCTTTTTCCGTATTCTCCGGTTATCCTCCTGAAATCCTCTTCCTCCCGGGGAACAGAAAAGGAAATTTTACCGTTATAAAACTCCTGTAAAGCACTTAACTCTTTGAAACCCAGGGAGGTTGTTTCAATATCATCAATACAATCTAAAATATTATCGCATATATTTGTTAAAATATCATCCCGGGTGTTTTGTTTTATAAAATTCAGCTCCCGCTTGAAATATTTAAGCATGGTGTCAACCTTTATAAGGAATGCTCTGCCGCCGAAATGGTTTTCCAACAATTCAAACAATGCCTTAACTCCGCTTAATTCAAAACCGAGCTGTTTTAATTCTTCCTTTGTTTTTCCCTGACGGGCATACTTTACATATTCATATAAGCCGTACTGGGAAAGTGAGTCCATTAATCTTTCTCTTTGTACTGAGGTTCCTACATACTCTCTTATGTTTTCCGGGAAATCCTCAGGCTCTTTTCGTTCTGTTTTATTCAAATCTTTATAGATAAAGGCGGTGGCATTGAATAATAATCCTATAAAAGTATCGTTATCAATGTTGGACATTTTATATATTAAATCCATATCCTCGTCACTTATTGAAACAATGCCCTCCTCCATAAGGCAGGTGGTTGGTAAGATGTCATATACCAGTCGTTTTATTTCGGAATTATTCAGCAGCTCCTCCGTTACAACCCTTCCCGCGTCAACTGCGGTGGTGTCGTACTGGCTGAAAATATCCCAGTGCAAATCCGCCCTGGAAAGAAGGGCGATGCCGTTAATGGGTGTTGTTTTCAGGGTAAATGCGTTACCCTGGAATTTTTCCAGAAAATCCCTGTCCACACTTCCGGCGGTTCTGGAAAAGGTGTAAATTACGGCATCCGCCAGAGAAACATGCTTTATAGTATCCTTTTCGGCTTGTCCTATTATTGCTTTTTCGGTGTTCTCCGAGTCGGTTTTTTCTATTGAGTTTAATCCCGGTGTGTCAATAAGCTCTATCTGTCTGAGGATTTCATTGGGGTAGTAGATGATAACATGCTGAACCTTGTTGATATCGCTGTTATTTTCTACCGCATTCCAGGTTGTCCACTTTTCAAGCTCATCTATGCCTGCCCGAATGCTTTTGCCGTCCTCGAAAACAACTTCCAGCCCCGGGGTTTCTCCATACTTGAACCAGGTTACGGTATATGTGGTTGTTACCGTTCCCGTAAAAAGCAATTTTTCCTGCATCAGAGAATTAGCCAGAGTGGATTTGCCCGATTTCATTATTCCCACTATTGCAACTCTTAAAGGCTCGTCCAGCCTGTTTGAAATTTCTTCTATGTTCTGCAACAACGCCTTAGCCGGCGGGTAAGCTTCACACTGTGTACGGGCGTTGCTCAGCATCTTGACAATTTCGGATTTGAATGACATTTTCTTTACCGTCCCTTCATGAATAGTTTGAAGCGTTTATACATTTATGGATGATTTTTTACGTCGTAATCATATCAAAAAAATCTATACAATCAGTTGTTACGCATTTACCTTTACCGACGGTATATACTATTTCACCATTTTTCATTAAGCCGGCACTTGTATAGCCATTGGCAACAACTTCTACAACATTCTGCCAGTTTTGAACCTCACACTGTCCAAAAGAATTGGCGTCTGTAAGAGATTTACCCAAAATAATATCGACAGAAACACATGTACCGTTTTTTTTCAAACCTACAATATGGTAATCGCCACATGCTATTGAAATAATATCGTTCCACTCGCTAACAAGGTAACTTATATCTTCGCCGTTATCTTTCGCAACTACGACTTTACCATTGGTTTTTAGTCCTACCACAAAATCATATCCGGCATCAATAAATATTAAATCCTTGAAATTTTCAAATTGCACCGGTGATCTGCAATCAGTTGTAAATTCAAGTGTACCATCCTTTTTCAAACCATAAACATTGTATAGTTTGGTGCATGTCACCATAATAATATCTTTCCAGTATTTAACATCTTCATAGTATTTGATTTGTTTTCCCATTAATACCGTTCCGTCACGCTTCAGACCAATAACATTCCACTTAGATTTATAACAAACCGCAACTATGTCACTCCATCCACTAACTTCAATTTCATCACCATAATAGGTTTCCTTGATAACCTGACCGTTTTTTAATAATACTATATAGTTTCCGGCATCAGCGACAACCATTTCCACATCTCTGAAATCTACTATATTTTTTAAACGGTATAGCATCATGGAATAAGCAGGATCTCCGTAGAAAAGTAGAACTTCTCCGTTGTTTTTTATAACATATTTATGGTTATCAAGGATAATTCGCCTTTTCATCAGCCAATTCTTATATCCATGGTGAATTTCTTCCTTATCAAAAAGCACTGCTCCCATACATACTGCAAATTCGTAATCAACATTGGTTTTGATTTTGTCTGCACCGAAAACTCCCTTCAACATTTTATGTACAAGTGGAATTTTACTTGTTCCGCCTACGGGAATAACCATATCAATATCTTTATAAGAAAGGTTTGCCTGACCGATTGTACCTAAAACACATTCTTTGGTTTCTTCAATAAGAGAGTAAATCATTTTTTCAAATTCATCTCTTGTTATTCTGTATTCCAGAGTGTCAAAGCCTATGGGTATAAGCTCACAAACCTCAGGTGCGGCACTTAAAATATGCTTGACCTTCAGCGCCACCTCGGAAATCTGACCGTAGAATTTCTGCTTGTAGTCTGCATTGCCGTTAATCATTTCAAGTGTCTGCGGATTAATGCGGGAGAGAATATCCTTTTTA
>JAZQCS010000073.1:0-13990 GCA_045546415.1 Clostridia bacterium
GGAAGTATTGTCCTGAAAATCGTCTTTTTGTCGAATTTCTGTGTTAAAAAATGCTCATATCCGTCAGGATTATGTGCATTTTTCGCCTTGAAATTCATACAAAAATTTCGATTTCAGGATGCAAAAGCAGTTTTGAATATCCGATTTTTATATTTAGACAAAGAACAAAAATCCCGTAATACTGTCGTATTACGGGATTTTTTGATGTAGTGTAAATTAAAAATATGGCTTCAAAACCAAAACTGCCTTACCTGGTTGTGGCGTAGAGTACCTCTTTTACTTTTATAAAATTATACAGATAAGTCCGCCACAGCCTTCATTGATGATTTTCTGCAAGGTTTCCTGAAGCCTGAACCGGGATTCCTCAGGCATCCTGGAAAGTTTGTTACGAAGGCCTTCATTAACAAGCTCATGAAGTGATTTTCCGAAGATATTTGATTGCCATATTTTCTTTGGATTTGTGGCAAACTCCTCAAGTAAATACTCAACAAGCTCTTCCGATTGCCGTTCCGTTCCGACTATTGGGCTTACTTCCGTTTCAATCTGAGCTTTAATCATATGAATAGAAGGTGCAGAGGCTTTAAGCTTAACTCCGAACCGATTACCCTGTTTTACAATTTCCGGCTCTTCAAGTGAAAGCTCATCAATTGTAGGCGCAACAATTCCATAGCCTTTTGCCTCCACCTCTTTAAGTGCATATTCAAACTTATCAAACTCTTTTTTTATTTTTGCAAGGTCAATTAAAAGTGACAAAAGCTTTTCGTCGGTTTCTATTTCAAACCCGGTTTCACGGCTGATTACCTTGTAAAGCAAATCTGCAGGAGGTACAATAGAAATCCGCATAGCCCCTGTACCCAGGTCAGTCCTGGTAATTTCCACATTCGATGCAAAATCGAAGCTTTCAATTGATTTTGAGGCATTTGCCGCCTCACGAAGCTTACGGACATTTTTCAGCGTTGAAATTACACTTTCATAAATACGGCATTTAAGCTCATCCTCGCTGCTCAGCACCTCAATCCAGGAAGGAAAATCTATACCGATTTCAGTAAGAGGAAATTCATAAAGCACAGTTTCAAGCACCTTTGCAAAGTCCTTCTCCTCCATATCGGCACATGAACAGCAAATTACCGGTACACAGTATTTTTCTTCCATTTCTGTTTTTAACATAAGTGTTTTTTCATCATACGGATTTTTTGAATTTAAAAGCAGAACAAAAGGTTTATTGAGTGCTTTAAGTTCATTTATAACTCTTTCCTCGGCAGGCTCGTAATCACTTCTTGGTATATCTGTTATGCTGCCGTCAGTTGTAATCACAAGACCAATTGTTGAATGCTCACAAATTACCTTCCTTGTACCGGTTTCAGCAGCCTCGTTGAAAGGAACCGGCTCATCACTCCAGGGAGTCTGTACCATTCTCGGGCGGTCTTCCTCCTCCCCGCCTATGGCACCGTTAACCATATATCCCACGCAATCAATAAGCCTTACATTGCAATTTGCACCGTTTAAGTTAAGCTTTGCTGCTTCGTTAGGCACAAACTTAGGCTCGGTTGTCATAATTGTTTTACCTGCAGCACTTTGGGGAAGCTCATCGTTTGCCCGTTCTCTTTTAAACGGATTCTCCATTCCGGGTAAAACCATTGTGTCCATAAACTTTTTAATAAAGGTTGATTTACCCGTCCGCACCGGTCCCACAACACCAATGTAAATATCACCCTGAGTTCTTTCGGCTATATCCTTATAAATATTCAAACCAATTCCTCCCGTAATTTTGTTTTGTACATACTATGTCAGCCGGAAATGGTTTATGCCAAAATAAAAAAAATATATTTTGTCGAAATTTTTAGATAAGTTTGTAATACCAACCGAACTTTTCCAAATTTTTTTAAAGCTTATTTATTCATATTGCCGATTTTCCACAAACCCTCTTGATATCTGCATTTTAATGTGTTATACTTTATTTAGTACAAGATTCTTGTACATTAAAATTAAGGAGGTTTATATTTGAACAAGAAAACAAAAATCACACAAGACCGGCTGAAAATCATGCAGGACAGACTTGCGGATTATATGTCGGCAAAAAGAAGCTACGATGCAAGAATTACGGAGAATGAGAAATGGTTTAAATCCGAACATTGGCAGCTTATTTCAAACGAAAACCAGCAGGATATCAGAGAGCCTATTACTGCCTTTTTGTTTAATGCAATTGCAAATAAGCACGCTGAAATTATGGACAGCTTCCCCTCCCCTAACATTCTTGCACGGGAACAAAATGACGAAAATGAGGCGGAGCTTCTTTCAAAAATCATTCCCTTTCAGCTTGAGCAGACCGGTTTCCGAAAAGTTTACAGCCGTGTTATGTGGAACAAGCTGAAAAACGGAACAGGAGCCTACGGTGTATTTTTTAATCCCTCGCTTCATAATGGTGAAGGAGATATAGATATCCGTAAGCTTGACCTGTTAAATCTCTTCTGGGAGCCCGGTGTTGAAGATATTCAGGACTCGGAGTATTTCTTCATTATTAATATGGTTCCAAACAAGGTACTTCTGAAAAAGTATAAAATAACAGAAAGTGACCTTACATATTCAGGAATGCTCACTTTAAAATCAAGAGACGAAAACCGCGATTACTCGGATAAATCCATGGTGGTAGACTGTTATTATAAGAAGCTTCTTGAAAATGGAAAATGTGCTGTACACCTTACCAAGTTTACCGGAAACACCATTCTGGACAGCAGTGAGGACCATCCCACAACAGAAAATACCGGAATGTATCAACACGGAAAATATCCTGTTATTTTTGACCCGTTATATCCCATAGAGGGTTCTCCCTGCGGATTCGGTATGATTGACCTGGCAAAAAATCCACAGGCATACATCGACAAGCTGGATTACATAATTTCAAAAAATGCAATGATATCCGGTAAAGTGAGATGGTTGCTTCGCGAAGGGAGCGGCATTAATGAAAACGAGCTTATGGACCTTTCAAAAGATGTCATTCACACCGCAGGCTCTATCCGTGATGACAGTGTAAAGGAATTTCAGGCAAATCCTCTCGATTCCTATATAATTGCTCATCGCAACAATAAAATAGCCGAGCTTAAAGAGGTTCTTGGCAACAGAGATTTCAACCAGGGAAGCACATATGGAGGCGTTACTGCGTATGGTGCAATTGTTGCTCTTCAGGAGGCAGGAAGTAAGCTCACGAGAGATATTATAAATTCCGGCTACGATGTTTACACAGACATGATATATATGTGTATTGAACTGATTAAACAGTTTTTTGACAGCGAAAGATGTTACAGAATTACAGGAAATGACGGTAATACTGAATATATCAGATATTCAAACAAAAAAATATCCGATAACAGAAACAGCTTTACTCCAATTTTTGATGTTAAGGTTCAGGCAGAAAAAACAAACCCCTTTAGTAGAGTAAGTCAGAATCAGATGATTCTTGATTTTTACAAAATGGGTATGTTCCGTCCTGAAAACGCAAAGCAATCCGTAATGGCACTTGAGCTTATGACTTTTGAAGGAAAGGATAAGCTTATAAGCAGCCTTAAAGAGCTTATGAACAAAGCTCCTATGCAATTACCGGGATTACCGCAATTATAAAATCAGCAGAGGCACTTTTAAAAAAAGTGCCTCTTTTCCGTAGGAAAATTTTGCATTGAGTGGTATATTTTTTGATGTTATTTAAAACCTCTTGATTTTTAAGATTATATGTATTATAATATTATTATAAAATTATTACAGGAATATTTCGCAAGAAAGTTCTATGTAACAATATCAAAAAATAATTAAAACGGAGGGAAAAACATGAGTAAAAAATTTCTTTCACTTGCACTTGTACTTTGTATGCTTGCAACTCTCGGCTTGACAGCAATTACAGCAAGTGCAGCACTCCCCGAATCACCGTGGGAAGCCCTTGACCTTGAGGCTTTTGCCGCAGGAACTGATGCCAACTGGTCACACAGCAACGGTGTTGCTGTCGAAACCATTGGTGATTTAACAGGTGTTACAACCTCATCAGGCGGTGATACCCAGGTAACAAATGACCCCGCTTTCCTTGAAGAGGGTGCAGCAACTGCTCCCACCAACAAGCGCGGCTGGGGTTGGATGAAAGCTGCTCATTCAATTACATCAACTGATACAAGCAGCTACATTATTGACTTTGACCACAAAATGGCTCAGGGCTCATACAAAATGTCCCACGCAGGTCTTTACGTTTACCTTCGTACAAGCGAAGTTGGCAACTACCTCGATAACCGTTTTGCGTTTATGATCCGTCGTAACTATCTTGGTGTTCCTCAGATCGGTCTTAAACCTGCAACAGGCGGTGCATCTCCTGAATCAAGCTTTCTTAACATTGCAAACGAAAACATCGACCTTCTTGATTGCTCAATCCGTGTTGTTGATATTTTTGAAACAAACACAATAAAGGTTTATGCAACAGATTCTGAAGGTACATACAACATTATCGGTACAGTAACTGTTGACCCTGCAACAGCTTCTGCAACACTTACTGCAGACAGCGGTTCTTCTCTTACAGTCAGCGGTTATTCCAATGCCATCAGTGCAACAGCTACAACACCTATTTTCATTTTCAATGAATATCCCGGTTATATGAACAACCTTGTTGTAAGCTATCCTTACGAAGGACCTAAGGGTATTACAGTTTCTCCTGCTCCCGGAAGTTATTTCTACGATTCACTTGAACCTGCTTTTTCATGTCCTGATGAAGGTGCAGAGATTTATTACACCGTAGATGGCTCTGACCCCATTGAAAATATTGATGATGCATATATTTATTTTGATGGCGACTATATTGACCTTAACCCCGACGGTCTTGACCTTCCCCTTGAGGTTACTTTAAAAGCTGTTGAAGTTCTTGATGGTGAATATTCAAATGTATACAGCTGGACATATAACCTTGTACCGGATGAAATGTCCTGGGGAATCAACTATGACGATGTTCTTGCCGGCACAGATGCAAACTGGAAATATTCTCAGTCAATGGTTCCTACTAAGTTTGATGAAGCTTCAACCTACAACGACGCTGTGACTATTGAATCAACAAACCAGTGGTCTCACATTTATTCACAGTTTACTGTTCCTGCACTTGCAGGCTCTTCGGTAACAAAATTCAATGTAAAAAATGTTAAAGCCATTCCCGACGATATAAGCATCAGAGGTTTATATCTTTCTGTCAAGCTTGACAAGACAGAAAATATGACCACAATGACAGCTCCTTTCATTTATTTTGATGCAACTCATGTAGGTCTCAGAACCTCCACCGCATGGGGTAACACATCAAATGCCAGAATCCCCTTCGGTGTGGATATTGACCTTTCCGATGGTGAAGCTCATGCAATCGAGTTCCGTGACTATTATGACGGTGATGCATACCTGTTCATTGATGATCAGCTTGTAGCAAAGGCTGTAATTAACGGCAATGTATTCTCTGTAACCAATGTACTTGGTCAGACAGTTTCCCGTAACATAGACGGTTCAGCTTTATATTACGGCAAAGACAATTTCGTGACAAACTTCTGTATTCTTCACAACACAGCTACAGTAGGTGAGCTTGAGGTTTCTTATCCCGCTCCTGATACTGCTACATATGCACAGGCAACTCTTAATGCCGAGAATGCAGAGCTTATTGCAGGCTTTGAAAGCTTTGACATTGAGGCTTCCACAGATGCAGGTGTTATGTACTACACAACAGACGGTTCCCTTCCCACTCTTGACAGTGAAACAACAGAAGGCACTATTACTGTTCCTACAACAGATGAAGACGGCGAAATTACTGTAGTTGTCCGTCCTTATGCAGATGGCTTGTGGGGTATTGGTGATACTGTTACATACACAGTAAAACAGGCTTCAACAACCAAATATTACGATTTTAATGACGACTCATACCTTGAGGATTGGGGCAGATACATTTCTGCCGGCGGCACAACATACTTTACTCCCAACGAAGAAGGTAAGCTTGTTCCCGGTGCAAACTGGTCTATGCTTAACACATTAAATGCTGTTGAATCCGGTCTTACAAACACAATTACTTTTGATGTTCAGGACCTTGACGCTCTTCCTGAGGATACAGCAGACGACTGGTTCCCTCTTGGTGTAGGTGTCCGTGCAAAAAATCTTTCAACATGGTTCAACGAAGCATCTGTAAATACCAACCTTTATGTATTCTTCAACCAGAATAAGTTAGGCCTCAGAATCAACAATACATCATACAATAACCCTGCAGGTTACTCCTTCATTGATGTTGATGCAGATTTCACAAACGAAACAAGAGTAATCTTTAAAGACAGCATTGAAAACAACCTTATTGGCATTTATGTTCAGGATGTAGCAGGTACAACAGACCCTGAGCTTATTGCTTACTTAACTCTTGATTATGATAGTGATGAAACCTATGTTGTAGCTTCACTTTATTCAACATTAGGCGGCAAGGTTGAAAACATCCCCTATCCGAAAAAAAGAGTAACACCCGAAAGCTTCCAGCCATTGTTTATGACAGTTTCTTCTCCTAACTACTACACAGTTGACAATGTTGAAATTACAATAAACAACGCTGAATCCGAAGCAATCGATGTACCCGTTGGTACACCTGAATTTACCGAAGTTGAAACAGGCTCCGATTACTACAAGCTTGTAACCATCAGCGCAAATGCTGCAGGCGAAAAGGAAATTTATTACACACTTGACGGTACTGTTCCTTCAAGCGATAACGGTACTCTTTATGAAGACGGTGCAGTTGTTCTTGTTTCAAAGAACGCAACACTTTCCGCGATTGCTTACGATGTAACATATGGCGGAGAATCCGAGGTTGCAACACAGGAATATACACTTGCTGAAAAGGAATATTTTGAATATCCTCTTGATCCCGCTGCAGTTGTTGCAGGCACAGACGAAAACTGGAAACAAGCATCAAACAACCAGGATAACATACCCGCAATATCTGCAAACGAAGACGGTTCCTTTACCTTCTTTTCTCAGAGTTCTAAGGGCGGTGTTGGTGCAGTAATGACCAAATCAAGCCTTACAAAGAACACAAACGGTGTTGTAATTACTGAAATGGATGTAAATAACTGGTCAACAGCAAAGAACCATTCTACAGGTTACATCGGTCTTCGCCACGGAAATAACAGCGGAACCTCTATGACCGATAATAACATGTTCTTCATTAAGCTTTCCGGCACGGAAATCGGTATTAAGAACGAAGGCTGGGGCAAAACCGGTGCAGATTATCTTCCAACAGGTGTTGATTTCGCTGTAAACGGTTCAACCTACGGTCACCTTACTGTAATTGACGATAAAATCAATAACAAGGTAACTGTTCTTGGTAACAATAAGATTCTCGGTACTTACACATTCTCAACAACAACCAAAACCAACGATACTGTAACTCTTACAACTCCTGACGGAGCTTCTGTTACAAGAACATATACCGTTACAATTCCTAACGATGGTCAGGTTTATTTCGGTATGGCATACAACCCCATTAATGCTAAAAATGTTATTACTTATTCCGGTACTGTAGTTCCTGAATATGACATTATCTTTAATGCAGGCGAGTTTGGTACTGTTGAACAGGATACATATTCTGTTGCTAAATACAATGCAATTACTGAAGTTCCCGAAGTTACAACAGATTACACCTTCGAAGGCTGGACAAACGATGGTGGAAAGACAATTCTTTCTGCTGAAGAGGTTGCTGCAATCAAGCCTGCAGATACAATGACATTTACTGCAGTTTACAGTAACATCTCTCTTGACAACTATGCAGTAGAAATTTCCACAATCGGTACCTCTCCCGTATTTATTGACACATTCAAGCTTAACGGCATTTTCGACGGTGAATATGATGTTTACTACACCTTCAACGGAGAAGAACCTACACTTGAAAATGCAACAAAGTGGGATGGCACATTCATTGAATTTAATACAGACGCAACAGTTAAAGCTTTTGCTACAGACGGTACATATACTACAGGTGTTGCAACAGCTGAAATTGATGTAGCAAATAACGAATATTTCTATGCTGAAATGGATAACGCCGCAATGGCTGCAAATTATGGCGACAGAAATTCTACAGATGCTATTGCATTCAACCACTCAAGTAACAGAGGTAAGGATGCTGATGGCATCTACTATGCAAAAACACTTACAGCAAACGAAGACGGCTCTCTTCACATTGACGGTATGAACTATGGCAATAGCGGTACCGGTGTTTCTACAACATATCACGCAAACGACAGATGGGATTCTTCAATAGAAACAAGCGAAACTACAGTTTACAGCTTTGATGTAAAGAATGTTGTAGATCCCTCAGGCACAAGTTCTCATGTTTACCGTTCAATCTATCTTGGTGTACGCGTACCTTCTGATACAGGCTACGGTGCTCTTGTAAACAACAACAATCCTCAGATTACCATCAGAGGCAAACAGATAGGTTACAAGTTCGGCAGATGGGGCGGTTCAGATAGTGTTGTATGGGCTGAAAATGTACCCGAAAACACTCCTGATACCAGTGCTGATGAATGGGTAAATATTACAGTTGTTGATGACAGATTCAGCAAAGTAATCAAAGTATTCTCTAACGGTATTCTTTTAGCAACTTATGAAATTGACGGCGCAGATTTCACAATGATTGACTGTGCAGGTAAGAGATATACAGCAACATTTGCTGAAGATATTATTGCTGATGGTCACTTCTACATTGGTGCTGCTTACTATTCATTTGACCTTACCAATTTCTCAGTTACAACAGGTACAGTTGTTCCTGATTTTGTTGTAACCTTTGATGTTGGCGAAAACGGTACAACTTCTGATAAGACTGTTTATACATACTCCAAGTACGACACAATTACAGAAGTTCCTGAAGTTACAGCTAACCCCTACTACACTTTCAACGGCTGGAAGCTTAACGATTCAGATAAGGTTTACACAGACCTTGAAATCATCAAGCTTAAGGTTAATGAAAAATATAATTTTGTAGCAGATTACACCTTCAATCCTATTGAAGTTTCTGTTAAGCTTGACAGCGTAAACGCAGAAAAAGGCAGAATTGTTAAGGTTCCCTTCAATGTAAATTCCTCTGTTGAGGTTGCAGGTTATGTAACATTTGCTTACGATGATACTGCTCTTACATTTAATGAAGCAAACTCTTCTGCAAATGTAATTGATAACGGTGACGGTACCATAACAATCAACGTTGAAGGTCTTGGCGCAGCTGAAACTGTTGCATTCACATTCAACGGAGAAATTGGTACACAGTCTGCTCTTCAGGTTTGCGATTACGATCTTGCGGCTGTAAACGAAGAACCCATCGCTGTTGCAGTAACAGATGCTGTTGTAACAGCAACTGTTCTTAAGGGTGATGCAAACCAGAACGGAAAGATTGATATTTACGATGCTGTTGCAGTTCTTAAACACATTGCAGAAACAGCAATCCTTGAAGGTGATGCTTTCACAGCAGCTGATGTTAACGCAGACAGCACAATCAGCATTGCAGATGCAACATTAATTCTTAAGTACATCGCAAGAATGATTGAAACCTTCTAATTTAGCTTATATGTTTTTTCATATATGTCAGTGCAGAGAAGTGTTAACTTCTTTGCACCTCCCCCCTGAATTGGGAAGAAATTCCCACCCCTGAAAGAGGGCCTGCGGAGAAATCTGCAGGTCCTTTTTCAATTCGAAAATATTTCGTTAGCTTTTATCTTGACTTTCAATTACGGTTAGTATATAATAATTAAAAATCTTTTGAAGGAGTGGTAAAATGCCTGAACTCAAAATTAATTTTAATAACATAACGGGGCCCGTTAAAACAATGCATTCAGTAGGTCAACCTCCCTGGTTGGGTATGAACGGTGAATACCTGCATTACCTTACAGAGGCTAACATCCCCTATTCCCGACTTCACGATATGGGCGGTATGCACGGAGCAATGATATATGTTGATATTCCCAACATTTTCCGCGATTTTAGTGCCGATGCAAACGAACCGGAAAACTATGATTTTGCTTTTACGGATGTGTTAATAAGCAAAATGATTGAAAACAAAGTTGAACCTATTTACAGACTTGGCGTTACCATTGAAAACTATCCCTGGATAAAAAGATACCGCACTTTCCCTCCTTCTGATTGTAATAAATGGGCAAAAATCTGTGAAATGATTATCCGTCACTATAATCAGGGCTGGGCAAACGGTTTTGAGTACAACATAAAATATTGGGAAATATGGAACGAACCCGAAAACAATATTCCAAATCCTGAACTCAGCATGATGTGGTCCGGTACTGCACAAGAGTATTACGACCTTTATGTAACTACAACAAAACACCTTAAAACTTGCTTCGGTGATACAATCAAGCTTGGCGGATATGCGAGCTGCGGGTTCTATACTGTTGTTGCCGAGGCTGAAAAATACGGTTATGAAATACCCAATACCGAAGGTATACACAACGCACATAAAAGTGCTCAGTTTAAATATTTCATTACTTTCTTTGAAGATTTTCTTGATTGCGTAAAACAGAATAACGCCCCCCTTGATTTTTTCTCCTGGCATAGCTATGCAAGTGTTGAACATAACCTTATAATGCAGAAATATGTTGAAGAAACCCTTGAAAAAAAAGGCTTTAAAGACATTGAAATTCACCTTAACGAGTGGAACAATGCCTATGAACGGCACTACAGAGGTACTTCCATTGCTGCAGCAAGAGCCGCGGCAATGATGTGTGCATTGCACAAAACAAAAATGGATATTATGTGCTATTACGATGCCCGAATCGGAGCCTCAATGTATGGCGGTCTTTTCGATGCAAACTTTGCCGTTCCCGTTTCAACCTACTATTCCTTCAAGGCATTCGGTGAACTTTATGCTCTTGGAAACTGTGTAGAAAGTGAATGCGATGGCGTATACAATCTTGCAGCTGTATCCTCTGACGGTACAAAAAAAGCTGTTCTTCTTGCAAATACAGACGAAGATGCAACTTTATCCACAGAGCTTGCCGGAATGAACGCTTATTTAATTGAAAAAGATGTTTTTCTTGAGGAAATTCCCTTTGACGGTAAAACTCTTGATATAAAGAAAGACCAGACAATATTACTAAAAAATTATTGATTACGAGGAGGCGGATTTTTCCGCCTCTTTTTCATAATAGTAACCAGATAAAGCATATAAATATAAAAAAATAAATTTTTTTAAAAAAACACTTGACAAATATGGATTTTAATGGTATACTTTATTAAGTTAGTTGAGACTAACTCGAACTTGGAGGATATATTTATGAATCTTACTCAGGCACAAGAAGGAATTGAATATATAATCAAATCAATCGACACCGAGGATGAAGAGTTAAATGCTTTCCTTTTTTCTCTCGGTTGTTACAGCGGAGAGCCCATAACGGTTATTTCCCGCAAAAAATCAGGCTGTGTGGTATCTATTAAAGACGGCAGATACAACATTGATTCACAGCTGGCTTCTGCAATTATAATATAGGCTTGCAGAAGTCTTATTTTTGAAACACAGTTAGTTGCAACTAACTTGATATAATTTACTTATATGGAGGATTTTTTATGAGAATTGCCTTAGCAGGAAATCCGAATAGCGGTAAAACCACACTTTATAACGCTATTACCGGTAAAAATGAGCGTGTGGGAAACTGGGCAGGTGTTACTGTAGATAAACGCGAAAGTGCCATCAGTAAAAGGTTTAACCCAACAAACGAGGAGTTAATTGCCGTTGACCTTCCCGGCGCCTATTCCATGTCCCCTTTCACATCTGAAGAAAGTATAACAAGCAACTATATTAAAACCGAAAACCCTGATATTATTATTAATATTGTGGATTCAACCAATTTAAGCAGAAGTCTTTTCTTTACAACACAGCTTTTAGAACTGGGCATTCCAATGGTTGTTGCTCTTAACAAAAGTGATATTAACGAAAAGAAAAAAAATACAATAGATACAAAAACTCTTTCGGGGCTTTTGGGGTGTCCTGTAATAGAAACCGTTTCCACCTCCTCTGAAGGTCTTACAGAGCTTGTAAAAACCGCCGTAGGATGTAAGGGCAAAACACAGTCAGCTCCCTATATTCAGGGCGACATCGACCTTACTGACAAAAAGGTTGTAGAAGCTGCTGACCGTGCCCGTTTTACATTTGTTAACAAAATTGTAGCAAATGTTGAAAAAAGAAAGGTATTTACCAAGGATAAAAACTATCAGGACAAAATAGATGCTGTGCTTACAAACAAATGGCTCGGAATTCCGATTTTTGCCATTATTATGTGGGGAGTTTTCTACATATCTCAGGCATGGCTCGGTCCGTTGATTGCTGATTGGCTTGTTGCAGGCATTGAAGCTCTTGGCGGTATAGTTGAAGGTTGGATGTCCGGCAGCAGCAACGAATTCCTTAAATCCCTTGTATCAAGTGCCATTATTGACGGTGTAGGTGCGGTAATCAGTTTCCTTCCTCTTGTTATGGTAATGTATTTCCTTATTGCACTTCTTGAAGATTGCGGCTATATGGCAAGAGCAACAGTCGTTCTTGACCCCATCTTCAAAAAGGTTGGTCTTTCAGGTAAATCTGTAATTCCATTTATTATCGGTACCGGTTGTGCAATTCCCGGTGTTATGGCTTGCCGTACAATAAGAAACGAAAGAGAACGCAGAGCAACCGCTATGATTGCACCTTTTATGCCATGCGGTGCAAAGCTTCCGGTCATTTCACTTTTTGTTGGTGCCTTTTTTCCTGAACATAGCTGGATTGGTACTGCAATGTACTTTACCGGAATTATAATTATTCTGCTTTGTGCACTTCTCATAAACTTAATAACGGGCTATAAACACAGAAAATCATATTTTATTATTGAGCTTCCCGAATACAAGCTTCCAAGCCTTGTCAGGGCATTCAAATCAATGTGTAGCCGCGGCTGGTCTTATATAGTAAAAGCCGGTACAATTATTCTTGTGTGCAATGTAGCAGTAACTCTTATGTGTTCGTTCACTCCCACTTTCAAACTTGCTGCAGAGGATGGCGGAAATTCTATTCTGGCTGCCATCTGCGGTCCTATAGAATGGATTCTTATTCCGGTTATAGGTATTGCCTCATGGAAGCTTGTTGCCTGCGCAATAACCGGCTTTATTGCTAAAGAAAATGTTGTAGGTACCATTGCAACTCTTTACGGATTATCTGCAGTAATTAACAAAGACCTGGAAATGGTTGGTCAAGCCGAACAGGTTACCGGTGCACTTGGAATCATTCCCGTTGCGGCACTTGCATATATGATGTTCAATCTGTTCTCACCGCCTTGTTTTGCGGCAATCGGTGCTATGAACTCCGAAATGAAAAGCGTCAAATGGCTTTGGGGCGGTATCGGCCTTCAGCTTTCCGTAGGTTTCACGGTTGGCTACCTTGCGTACCAGATAGGTTCCTTAATTACAACCGGCACAATTGGTGCAGGCTTTGTTCCCGGATTAATTGCGATTTTAGTAATTTCTGCTGTAATTACTGCAATAATCATTCATAACAACAAAAAATTCAAAGATGAATACGCTTTAAAAAAGGCGTAAAAAGGAGAAATAATGACAGATTTTATAATCATAGCAGTGCTTGTGATTATAGTAGGTTCAGCACTTGCTTATATCATTAAAAAGAAAAAAAGCGGTGCAAAATGCATCGGATGTCCCGACGGCGGAAGCTGTTGTTCATCGAAAACAGACAACAATGATTGCTGTGGCGGATGCCCGGGATGTAACACAAAATAAAATTAACAATGCAAGAGTTAATTTAAGCCATAAAAAAACGGGTAACTAACGCCACAACCAGGTGAGGCAGTTTTGGTTTTGAAGCCATATTTTTAATTTATACTACATCAAAAAATCCCGTAATACGACAGTATTACGGGATTTTTGTTCTTTGTCTAAATATAAAAATCTGATATTCAAAACTGCTTTTGCATCCTGAAATCGA
>JAZQCS010000074.1:0-25320 GCA_045546415.1 Clostridia bacterium
GGGGTACGGCGAGAGGCGAAGTTTGTTTGTAGCAAGAAAAGATTGAAATTTTTAAGAAAAATCAAAGATTTTGATTTTTCTACCTTTATTTTCGGATGTAAGCTATACGAAAAACTTTTCAAAAACTATTTCTTACCCTCTTTTTTTGCGATCCTGAGTTTTTTAACATCCCCTTTTTTTACTTATACCTCTGAATATGCTCCAAGAAGCTTGAAGCTTTCGTTTTCTGTGCTCAGCTCGGAAATTATGCTCATAAGCTCCTCCGAGTAAACCGAAACCGACATATCAAAATAGAACATAAACTCAAAATCTCTGCCGGGTATGGGTCTGCTTTCAATTTTTGTAAGGTTAATACCCACCGCCGCAAACTTTGAAATAAGTGCATACAATGCACCCGGTTTATGGGAAAGGCTGATGCGGAAGGAAATTCTGTCCGCACCGGGGTAAACCTCGGATTTTTTTGAAATGCATATAAATCTTGTGTGATTATTGTCGCTGTTAGCTATGCTGTCGTTTACGACCTTAAGTCCATAAAGCTCGGCACAACGGGGTGAAGATACTGCCGCAATGTCATCTCTGTCCGATTCTGCCACCATTTTTGCCGCCATGGCGGTGTTATCGTAAACCGTTACCTTTACCCCTATTTTACTCAGATATTCGTCACATTGGCTCAGCGCCTGAGGGTGCGAGAACACCTCGGTTATTTTTGCATCTGAATTCTTTGCAAGAAGAGCGTGATTCACCTGAATTTTTGCTGACTTTACAATCGAAAAGTCATATTTACTCATAAGGTCCATTACCTGGGTTACTGTTCCCTGAACGCTGTTTTCAAGGGGGAGTATGCCGTAAGTACACATTCCGCTTCTTACTGCTTCAAAAACTCCGCCGAAATTTTCAAAATAAACAATGGTGGGGTTATAGAAAAGCTTTTCGCATGCCTGCTGTGAATAAGCACCCTCGGTTCCCTGGCAGGCAACCGTTGCCTTTTGCGGAAACATTTTCGGAGTTTCCTCAATTGCTTTTTTAAGAGTTTCCGCAACGGGTGAGGTTTTATAAATTGCCTTTGCCTGATAGGAACGGCTTACATCAAAAAGAGTATTATAAAGAATTTTTGTATAAGTGGAAAGCTCCGGTTCAACCTTTGATGTGAGAGAAGAAATAATTTCTCTTTCCCTTTTTGAGTTGAAAATAGGCATATTATTTTCAATTTTATACTCCGCCACCTTGCGCACCGTATTCATACGCTTTTCAAAAAGCTTTACAAGTTCTTCATCTATGGCATCTATTTCATTACGAATTTCCTTCAAATCCATTTTTTATTCCCCTCCAAGCATTGCATCAAGCAGTACAATTGCCGTTACTGCTTCAACCACAGGAACTGCCCTCTGCACAATGCAGGGGTCGTGTCTGCCGTGTATTTCAAGCTCCGTATCCTCCATTGTTTCAAGGGATACGGATTTTTGTTTTTTACCGATTGACGGTGTGGGTTTAATTGCCGCTTTTAATGTAAGCGGCATTCCGTCGGTTATTCCGCCAAGCAAACCGCCATGGTTATTGGTACGGGTTTTTACCTCTTTGCCGTCCATGTAAAACTCGTCGTTGTTTTCCGAGCCGTACATTTTTGCTGCTTCAAAGCCTGCACCGAATTCCACGCCCTTAACGGCAGGTATACCAAACAAGCCTTTGGCAAGTTCACCTTCAAGCCCTTCAAAAAGAGGACCGCCCAAACCTGCAGGAAGCCCGGTTACGGCACATTCAACAATTCCGCCTACCGAGTCAAGGTTTTCCCTTGCTTTATCAATTTCAGCTTGCATCAAAGTGCCTTTTTCATCATTCATCACCGGAAAATCCTTTTTTGCAATTTCTTCAAAAACGGAAGAATCCGGATTTATTTCATCAAAGGCATCGTCCCGTACACCGTGAATTTCCAAAGCGTGAGCACCAATTCGTATTCCTTTTCTTTCAAGAATCTGGAGAGCTATTCCTCCAACTGCACATATAGGTGCGGTAAGTCTGCCCGAAAACTGTCCTCCGCCATGCATATCATTTGTACCATTGTATTTTACAAAAGCGGTATAATCAGCGTGGCCCGGTCTTGGAATGTTAATTGTTGCATCATAATCGCCCGAACGCATATTGGTGTTATATATAACCGCGGTAAGGAGGCTTCCGTCAAGCTCATCACCGCTTAAACCACCTTCAAAAACCACCTTGTCGGGCTCTTTTCGCTGCGTAGAAAACCGGTTTCTGCCCGGAGCTCTGCGCTCCATAAAGCCCTGAAGCTTTTCCGCATCTATTTTTTCTCCGGCAGGCAGACCGGTAACCTCTGCACCGATTTTTTCCGAATGGGATTGTCCGAAAACCGAAAGCTTTATGTTATTGCCGAATTTATAGCTCATCTGCCTTACCTCCAAGCATTATAAAATCTTCAAAAAAACCGGGATAGGATTTTTCCACCGCCTGCGCACCTTCAATAATCACCGGATTTTTACACACGCAGGCTGCAATCGCCATTGCCATTACAATCCGGTGGTCACCGCAGCCCTTCACAGTTCCGCCCCGGAGTCTGCCTGTACCAAAAATTTCAAGCCCGTCGGGGCGTTCGTTTACCCTTGCGCCAAGAGCTTTGAGGTTTTCGGCAACAGCAGTTAAACGGTCACTTTCCTTAATTCTGAGTCTTTCTGCGTTATAAATTACCGTTCTGCCCTCTCTTGCCGCAGCACCTACCGCAAGTATAGGTACAAGGTCGGGAATCTGGGAGGCATCAATTTCCTTCTGCCACATCTGTGTCAGAATGTCCTTATCTCCCTGAAGACTGTTATTATTAAGCCCCGATACCGTAACCTCACAGCCCATTCTTGCCGCCACAAGCCAGAAAGCTGCATTGGACCAGTCGCCTTCAACTGTATATGTCCCGGGAGATGTTATTTTACCTCCCTGTATTCTATAGCCTTTTTCGGTTTTTTCGGTTTTTACACCGAAATCCCCAAGGACCTGAAGAGTCATATCAACATAAGGTGCCGACTGCAGCGGAGAGGTAAGCACAATTTCGCTTTCTCCCTCAAGCAATGCCATTGCAAACAAAAGTCCGGTTATATACTGAGAGCTTATATCTCCCGCAATTTCATAAACACCGGGTTTCATTCCGCCGTAAACCGTCATTGGAAGAGTATCTGCCGAAGCTGAAGCTCCGCCTTTTGTTATTGCCTCCACAAGGTCTTTTTGCGGTCTTTCGGGAAGTCTGCCGTGTCCTTCAAAAATGGTTTCCGTGCCAATTACTGCAGCTACGGGAATTAAAAACCTTGCGGTTGAACCGCTTTCACCGCAATCAAGCACTGTTTTATCCGCTACCTCTTCCACCGGATAAACCTTCAGCCCGGTCCCGGTTTTTTCAATTCTGCCTCCAAGTGCCTTAATACAGTTTACCGTAGCTTCAATGTCCTGCGATGAAGTGTTCAGAATTATTTCCGTAGGTGCCTCCGCAAAAGCAGCGGCAATTAGCGCACGGTGTGCATATGACTTTGAAGCTACCGCCGGAACTGTTCCCGAAAGCCTTGCGGGAGTTATTTTCATATTCATTTAAATTCCCTCCGCAATAAACTCTTCAAGCTGTTCCACATTTATCTTTTTAAGTACACATTTACCCACATTTTCCGGAATTACCAAGGTAATTTCGTTACCTGAACGCTTTTTATCGCCCATTGCCGCAGCTGTAAGCTCTTTTGGGGAATAGGGGCATTTTGTGGGTAATTTGCATTTTTCAAGTGTTTTCACAAGTGTGTCAAGAGTACCCTCAGGGCAATAGCCAAGCTTTTCCGAAGCAGCCGTTACCACCACCATACCCATTGCCACGCCATGACCGTGGGTAATTTTAAGCCCGCTGCACTTTTCAATTGCATGGCCTATTGTGTGTCCGAAATTAAGAAGCTGCCGTGTGCCTTTGTCGAATTCATCCTCATTTACAACCTGTGCCTTAATTTCCACGCAACGGGCGGTAACATCTTCAACATTCCATTCCTCTGTCATTTTTCCGAAAAGGTCGCTGTCGGTTATCATCCCATATTTCACAGTTTCCGCAACACCGTCTGCAAATGTATCCTCAGGCAGAGTTTTAAAGGTTTCGGTATCGCACACCACAAGGCAGGGCTGATGAAAAGCGCCTGCAAGGTTTTTGCCGGCCTTCAGGTTAACTGCGGTTTTTCCTCCAACCGAGGAATCCACCGCTGCAAGGAAGGTTGTGGGCACCTGAACAAATTTTATTCCTCTTAGGTAAACCGATGCGGCAAAGCCTGAAATATCTCCCACAACACCACCGCCGAGAGCTACAATCACATCTGTTCTGGTAAGCTGCTTTTCTGCTAAAAACTCTAAAATTTCTTCAAGGGTTTCCATATTTTTGGATTGCTCTCCTGCAGGGAAAACATATTTAACTACAGAAAAACCTGCGTTTTCAACCGATGTGCACAAAGCATCACCGTAAAGCTCGTTTACCGTGCTGTCCGTAATGACAGCTGCCCGGCAGGGCTTCACAGCCTCTGCCAGAAATACGCCTGCATCCTTAAGTATGTTTTTACCTATTATTACCTCGTAATTTTCCGAGGCGCTGACTTTAACTCTTTTCATGGTTTAACCTCTTTTTCCGGGAAAGTTATATTTTGTATGCGTAAGGGCGAACTGCCTCAACAGCCGTCATAAGGTCATCAAAAGCCTCAGGTGTAAGAGACTGAGCACCGTCACAAGCCGCGTGAGGGGGGTCGTTATGAACTTCAATTATGAGACCGTCCGCACCTGCAGCTGCCGCCGCAATTGCCATGGGTTTTACAAGCTTTGCAATGCCTGTTGCGTGGCTTGGGTCAACAACGACCGGAAGGTGAGTAAGAGATTTAAGAAGGGAAACACCTGCAAGGTCCAGAGTGTTTCGTGTGGCAGTTTCAAAGGTTCGTATACCTCTTTCGCAAAGAATGACCTTATTGTTACCGCCTGCCATAATGTATTCAGCGCTCATAAGAAGCTCCTGCAATGTGCTGGAAAGGCCTCTTTTTAAAAGAATGGGTTTATCCACCTTGCCAAGCTCCTTTAAAAGCTCAAAGTTCTGCATATTTCGTGCGCCTACCTGAATTACATCAACCTCCTCAAACAGCGGAAGATGGGAAATATCCATAATTTCCGTTACAACGGGGAGACCTGTTTCCTTTTTAGCCTCAAGAAGAAGCTTAATTCCCTCTTCTCTCATACCCTGGAACGCATAGGGCGAGGTTCTTGGCTTGAAAGCACCACCGCGAAGAAGGTTTGCACCCGATGCTTTAACCGCGTTTGCCACGGTGCAAAGCTGTTCTTTGGATTCAACAGAGCACGGACCTGCCATAACAGCAAACTCTCCGCCGCCTATTTTAACACCGCCCATATCAATTACGCTGTCAAGGGGATGGAACTTTCTGTTTGCACTTTTGTAGGGTTCCTGAATTCGTTTTACCGCTTCAACAAATTCAAGAGATTCAATCATTTCAGAATCCACAGTAGAGGTATCACCAATAAGACCTAAAATTGTGGTGTGAACACCTTCGGTCATTTTAATTTCAATGTGCTTGTCGGTGAGCCAATGTGTAAGGGTTTCCAGTTGGTTTTTTTCGTAGTTTTCCTTCAGTACAATAATCATTTTCTTTTCTCTCCTTATAATATGAAAAATGGTTTACTGCTCTTGCCGTGGGTTCTGCAGGTACTCGCGGTAAAAACAAAAAGGCTTGCAACTGTGCTGCAAGCCTAAATAAAACAAATATAAAAAACGGGAAACATTTGCTTTAATTTACCTTTACGCAGCACAAATTTGCCTTGCTAAAATAAAACGCAAAGCCAAAAAATATGCTTGTAAAGACAAAAAGCATCATTTTCTGTTTCCTCCTCTTTCAATATTTGTCTTAGATTATACCACTTCAGCACACCGATGTCAAGAGTTTTTTTAATTTTTTTTTATAATTTTTTCTTATTTCGCAAACAAAATTCAAAATATCGTCAAAATGCCCAACATCATATGAGCATTCAAAAACTTCGTAAAAATCATACAAAACCGTCCCCGGATACTATTTATATTGCTCAGTAGAGCCATATTTCCTCATTTTTCCCCTCTGTCTTTGTCATAAAGTTACAAAAATATCACAAAAGGCTCAAAAGCCTTGACACCACACGAAAAATATGGTAAAATGTTAATGATTCATAAATATAACACTATTTATACACTATTCACAGCACGGGAGAGATTTTATGGATACTATTATGGATTTGCTCAGCAACAGCCTTGTGTTGCTTATTCTTTTTACAGTTATAGTATTGGTTCTTTCAATTGTTCTTGTTGTATGGTTCAAGGGCTTTTCAGAGGAACGCAGGTATATTTTAATGGAAATGCAGCGTTCCGGTCCCGAAGGCCGCAAGCACTGGGAAAAGCGTCTTAAACAGCTTTATCTTGCACAAATTCCCATTATCGGACCTTTTTTATGCAGCAGAGTTAAATAATTCTCGAAAAATCCTTTTTTCCTATTGACAAGTGCAGCACTTCATGCTATAATTAATGTGTTTTATAGGTTCGCTCCCACATTTTTGTGTGAGGAGTATTTTTTCCGCAAGGTTTGTAATGACCGTTACACTAACGGTTTCTTTTTTCCGTTATTGTGTAATGCTCATTACATAATTTTTGCATATGTGTGTAACGACCATTACACACATGCACAATTTGTCAAAGGAGATGCTTATTTATGGACAGTTCTTTGTCCGACAAAAAAACCGAAATTATCGCGCTTGTATGGGAGTATTTGCTCAAGACCGGGCTGACTCACGCTTCTGTGGGAGATTTATGCCGCGAAATGAAAATTTCCCAAAGCAGTCTTTACTATTGGTTTGAAAACAAGGATGATATATGGATATCTGCAGGAAAATACGGCATTTCCCGTGTTGTTGATTCACTTTTTGAATACACCTTCAGCCACACAAACACAATTCGCGAATATTTTGACACCTTCCTGAGCGAGGTGGAAAAATATAAATACGACCTGAGGCTTGCCATCCAGATAACCACAAGCCCCATTTACGGTCAGCGAATGAGAGATAAAGCCAGGGATTTCCGCCTTATGTATGAAAAATATGGAGTGGAACTGATACAGATATTTCATTGTACGCCCCTTCAGGCAGAAATTTTCATTTATTCCATAATTGCTTTTGTTATTGACTATGCAATATGGGACGACCCGGATAAAACCCAGATGCTTCTTGAGAACCTTTACGGCAGAATTGCAGATACTCTGCAGCTTGACAAGGAATCGGGGAAGCCCGGGACCATTTAATTTTTTCGGATGTAAAGCATTTACATAAAACCTACGAAAGCAGAGGAGATTACTTGTTTTTCAGGGCTTTGGGGCTCTGTTGCATTTTGTTACAGATGTCTCAGATACAGGTCCACGCACTTTTTTATAATTCTCAGTAAATTTTACGCAGCACTATATGGAGTATACACACATGGAAAATATTTACACTTTTGATTTTTTAGCATTTATCGTAGCAGGCATACTCTTTTTGTCTCTCCTTTTTGCATTAGCACTTGCACAGAACTTAAAAACTTTTATTGAAGAACGGCGTTACATAAAAGCGGAAATGAAAAATTCCGGCAACCCATTAACGGTTAAATACTGTAAACGGCAGCTCCGGAGGCTTTACATCACTCACATTCCGCTTTTGGGACCCATGCTGAAAAAACTTTACAAAAAGTAATGCAAACTCCTCTGATTTCACCGGTTGAAAACAAAAGAACCTCGGACATGAAAGTGTACGGGGTTCTTTTACTTTAAAAAATTTTTTAAAAATTTCAAAAAACTCTTTATTATTTCAAAACAATGTGGTATAATATATTATAGATTTTTATTTTTATATTCGCAACCGGAATATAAATTTAAATATAAAGCGGATTAAAAAGCAGGGTTTCAAGCCGTGCAATGCCCCCGGGAGTACGTTTCAAGCCCGGGAAAAGCTGCGGTTTTTTCCACTCATACCTGCACCATAATTTTAAGGGACATTTCCACAAAGGGAGAATTCTGCCCTTTTATTGTTATGCAATTATGGTTTCCTTTCCGCATTATCAAAAATAAAGAAAGGATTGATACTCATAAACACTCCAAAAAAACCTTCTGTTCAGAAACAGAAAAAACCCGTTATAAAAAACGAAACAAAAAAACAGCCTGCTGTTAAGGCTGCTTCCAGAACCTCCGGCAGACAGGGCACAAAAGCTCCGGCAAAGCCCACCGCCCGTCCTGTTAAAGCCGCCCCCATAAAAAGGGTTACAAGAACCCTCCGCACCCCTGCTGCTTCACAGCCGGTTCACAAGCTGAAGTTTTTCTCTCTGGGCGGTCTTGACGAAATCGGCAAAAATATGTACGTTTACGAATACGGTGAAAGCATTCTGGTGGTAGACAGCGGTCTTGCTTTCCCCGATGACGATATGCCCGGCATTGACCTTGTTATACCGGAAACAACCTATCTGGAAAAAAACAAGGAAAAAATTGCAGGTATTGTGATTACCCACGGACACGAGGACCATATCGGTGCTCTTCCCTATGTTCTTGACAAGCTTTCCGTTCCGGTTTACGGAACAAACCTTACCCTGGGGCTTATTGAATGCAAACTCCGTGAGCACGGCAACCTGAAAAGCGCAAAGCTGTGCAAAATAAAAGCAGGCGACAAGCTGAAGCTTGGTGAGTTTTTCGTGGAGGTTATCCATTCCAACCATTCCATTGCAGACAGCGTTATGTTTGCAATCCATACCCCTGCCGGCACCGTTGTACACACCGGTGACTTTAAAATCGACTGTACTCCCATTGAAGGTTCAATGCTTGACCTGGGAAAATTGGGTGAGCTTGGCAGAAAAGGTGTTCTTGCCCTTGTTTCGGACAGCACCAACGCCGAGCGTCCCGGTTACACAATGAGCGAACGGTCGGTAGGCTCAAAGTTCGACGAAATTTTTGCATCAGCCCGCGACAGCCGTATAATTGTTGCTACCTTTGCCTCCAATGTTCACCGTGTTCAGCAGGTTATTAACTCTGCGGTAAAATACGGCAGAAAAGTTGCTGTATCGGGCAGAAGTATGGAAAACATCCTTGAGGTTGCAGGCGAGCTGGGTTACCTTAAAATACCCAAAGGCACCGTTATAAGCCTTGACGATGTGAGAAAATATCCCCAGAACCGTGTGGTAGTGTGCACCACAGGAAGCCAGGGTGAACCTATGGCAGGGCTTTCCAGAATGGCAATGAACGACCACCGCACAATTGAAATTACATCAAACGATGTGGTTGTTATTTCTGCAAGCCCCATTCCCGGCAACGAAAAAATGATTTCCAAGGTGGTTGATGAGCTTTTCAAAAAAGGCGCAACAGTCATTTACAACGCCTCGGATGATATTCATGTTTCCGGCCACGCAAAGGCGGAGGAGCTTAAAATTATTCTTGGTCTTACAAAGCCCCGTTATTTCATTCCCGTTCACGGTGAGCACCGCCATCTTATGCTTCACAAGGGACTTGGTGAGCTTATGGGTGTAAAGCCTGAAAACAGCTTTGTACTGGGTCTTGGTCAGGTGCTTGAAATGGACAAAACGGAAGCAAAAACAAACGGAATTGTTCCCTCCGGTCAGGTTCTTATTGACGGGCTTGGCGTTGGTGATGTGGGCAACATTGTCCTCCGCGACAGAAAGCATCTTGCCGAGGACGGACTTATTGTTGTTGTAATTACCATGGACGGTGAAACCGGTATGCTTGTTTCTCAGCCCGATATTATTTCCCGTGGTTTTGTTTATGTAAGGGAATCGGAGGATTTAATTGAAGAAATCCGTAAACGCACCGTAAGCACCATTGAGGACGCACAGATTCATGTAAGCCGTAAGGACTGGAGCTCACTCAAGGTAGCTGTGCGCAGTCATCTCAACACCTACCTTTACCAGAAAACCAAACGAAGCCCCATGCTTCTGCCGGTTATTGTTGAAGTGTAAAAAAATAACCCCCGAAACTTCAGTTTCGGGGGTTGGTTTTTTTATTTTAAATCGGGGTTATACTTTTTAAGGATAATTGCTTTTTTGCTTCCTTCAGCATCTTCACCTGCAGGATCCTTCAGCATAATTTTATCCTTTTTAATTTCGATTGTCATATCTTTTTTTGTGATAACCTTATCGGTTTTACCAAAGGTTATTAAAGCTGTTTCAATGGTATCTGAACTGATAGCATAAGTGGTTTCTCCTGCTGTTTCGGAGCCATCAACCTGAACTGTTGTTGTACGGCAGATAAGCTCATCTTCACCGGCACCCTTTTCATCGGTAAATTCGTAAATAACCTTTACACCGCCCATTGCACTTGCTTCCCATTTACCGAGAACGGACATACGGCTTTCAATTGCAGTAATTTCCTTTTCAAGGTTCTTCATATCAGCAGTTTTTGTCATAACAATTTCTGCTTTTTCAAAGTCTCTTTCGTAAACATAGGTCATTTTGTCCTTGTCGATGGTAAATGTTGCTGTTGTGCTGTCCTTAAGGTTTTCATCCGCAGGTCGGAAGGTAATTACGGAACCGCTGGAAATGTTATATGTATTTTTTTCAATTTCAGTTTTTCCGTCCTTGGGCTGATAGGTAATGTAGCAAAGAGTTTCCTTTGTACTGGGGTTTTCATATCTGTCAGTAAACAAACATGTTACCTTTGCACCATTTTCAGCTTCAGCCTCCCACTGACCAAGAATAAGGTTATCACTACTGTTAACAACCGCATAAACAATAGCACCTGTAATTAACGCAAGAACTACAGCTGTAATTATTATTGTTCGTATGATTTTTCCTGTCTGTTCGCCCATAATGCTTTTGCCCTCTTTCATATAAACATAATTTTTTTAATTATATACTATTATATCCTAAATGTTATGAAATGTCAATAGGAAACTTTTATATGATACGGCTGAGAATTTCATTTGAAACATCAAAGCCTTTCTCCGTAAACCGTATTTTGCCCTCAGACCGTTCCATAAAGCCGGCGTTTACATACATTCCGGCACTTTCAACAAGGGTTTCGTCAATACCCTCTGTAAGCCTCAGTCCCATAATGATTTTTTCAGTTTTTATATCCTCCGGAGTCAGAACAGTTTTTTCGCACAGAGCATTCCCCCGTTCCTTCACCCGGAATATATATTCCTCAACCGGGCTTACATTAAACCCTCTTGCAGGCTTCCCGTCAAGAGAAAGGTAACTGTGAGCCCCTGCACCAAGACCGAAATATTCCTGACAATGCCAATATTTAAGATTATGACGGCTTTCCTTTCCGGTCTTTGCAAAATTTGAAATTTCATACTGAGCAAACCCATGCTCTTCCAAAAACTCTATTGCCCGGTGGTACATTTCCCGGTCAAGCTCGTCAGAAAGAGGCTGAACTCCCTGCTCGTAAAACGGCGTACCCTCTTCAATTTTCAAGCCATAGCAGGAAATGTGGGAAATATCACATTCCACCGCTTTTTCAAGAGTTTCCTCCCATTTACAGAGAGTTTGTCCCGGCAGGGAAAACATCAGGTCAAGGCTGATGTTTTCAAAGCCCGACTTTTTCGCCATTTGTACCGCTTCTGCTATTTTTTTGCTGCTGTGCACTCTGCCAAGCCGTTTCAAAAGCCCGTCATCAAAGCTTTGCGCTCCCATACTCAAACGGTTTACGCCAAGGCTTTTAAGGCTTGAAAGATATTTTACCGCTGCCGTTTCCGGGTTCATTTCAACGGTGAACTCAGCATTTTTATCAATTACAAAAATCTCTTTTATTCCATAAATCAGGTTACAAAGCTGTTCCTCCGGAAGAGCTGTAGGTGTACCTCCGCCGATATAAACGGTGTCTGCCTTCTGTCCCTTAAAGGTTGCCGCTTCACAAAGCACAGCCTGAACATAATCTGCCGTAAACTGCCATTTATCCGCATAGGAATTAAAATCGCAATACGCACATTTTGAAAGACAGAAGGGTATGTGAATGTAAAGTCCTCTCATTTTCCCGACCTTACTCATCAAGCTTGAGCACAGACATGAATGCCTCCTGAGGCACCTCCACGCTGCCAACCTGACGCATACGCTTTTTACCTTCCTTCTGTTTTTCAAGCAGCTTCTTTTTACGGGTAATATCACCGCCATAGCACTTTGCAAGCACATCCTTACGCATTGCACGAACGGTTTCCCGGGCAATTACCTTACCGCCGATTGCCGCCTGAATGGGCACCTCAAAAAGCTGACGGGGAATGTTATCCTTAAGCTTTTCCGCAATTCTTCTTGCTCTTGCATAGGATTTTGATTCGTGCACAATGAAGGAAAGAGCGTCCACAATTTCACCGTTTAAAAGAATATCAAGCTTTACAAGCTTTGAACGCTGATAGCCCTTCATTTCATAATCAAATGAAGCGTATCCCTTTGTACGGGATTTTATTGCATCGAAAAAGTCGTAAATTATTTCATTAAGAGGCAGGTCATAATGAAGCACCGCTCTGCCGCCTTCAATGTATTTCATATCCTTATAAACTCCCCGGCGGTCCTGACAAAGCTCCATAATGTTACCCACATATTCACCGGGAGTTATTATGGAAGCATCCACCATAGGCTCTTCCATATACTCAATATTGGCAGGCGGAGGCATATTTGTAGGGTTGTCCAGGCTTATTTCGGTGCCATTGGTAAGCCCTATTCTGTACACAACACTGGGAGCTGTGGTTACAAGGTCAAGGTTATATTCCCGTTCCAGGCGTTCCTGAATAATTTCCATATGAAGAAGTCCCAGAAAACCACAGCGGAAACCGAAGCCCAGAGCTATTGAGGTTTCCGGTTCAAAGGAAAGGGATGCATCGTTAAGCTGAAGCTTTTCAAGAGCATCGCGAAGGTCCGGATATTTTGCACCGTCGGCAGGATAGATTCCTGAGAACACCATAGGAACTGCCTTGCGGTAACCGGGAAGTGCTTCAGCGGTGGGTCTTGCCGCGTTGGTTACAGTATCACCAACTGCAGTTTCCGAAACATTTTTAATGCTGGCTGTAAGGTAACCAACCTCACCTGCATGAAGCTCTTTTGCGGGTTCTAAGCCAAGGGGACGCATATAGCCCACTTCAACAACATCAAACTCGCTTCCTTTTGCCATCATACGCACTCTGTCACCGACTTTCACGGAGCCCTCCTTCACACGGATGTAAACAATTACCCCACGGTAGCTGTCGTAAACCGAGTCGAAAATGAGTGCTTTAAGCGGTGCGTTTTCATCCCCCTCAGGTGCAGGCACAAGCTCAACAATCTGCTCTAAAACCGCATCTATGTTTATGTTGTTTTTTGCCGAAATAAGGGGTGCATCCTGAGCAGGTATACCGATTTCGTCCTCAATTTCGTTTTTAACATAATCGGGACGGGCGCTGGGAAGGTCAATTTTATTGATAACCGGCACAAGCTCAAGGTCGTGCTCAACTGCAAGATAGGTGTTTGCCAGAGTCTGTGCCTCAATGCCCTGAGCCGCATCCACAACCAGCACTGCACCTTCACATGCTGCAAGGCTTCGGGACACCTCGTAGTTGAAGTCTACATGTCCGGGAGTGTCAATAAGGTTGAGGATATATTCCTCCCCGTCCTGTGCCTTATAGTTAAGCTTTACTGCACGGGCTTTTATGGTGATTCCTCTTTCACGCTCAAGGTCCATATTATCCAGCAGCTGTTCCTCCATTTCACGCTGCGAAACAATGCCGGTATGCTCCAGCAGACGGTCTGCCAGAGTGGACTTGCCGTGGTCGATATGTGCAATTATACAAAAATTCCTGATTTTATCCTGATTGCTCTGCATATATACCTCCGTATAGAGAAAATTGTTTTCCATATAATATATCTATATTTTAACATATTTTTTTACGCTTGTAAAGAGAAAAAGTGTTATAGCGGGGGTTAAATTTCCGCAAAATAACAATTTTTTCCGTCATTTTCCATAATTTACGCCAGAATTTTTTGTCAATACGACGATTTTTGTGTAATATGCTAAAAATCCCTTGACAAAAGAAAAAAATTATTGTATAATATTCTTATACATTCATATAGGCAAGTGTCTTCGCGGGATTTTCTTTTATATGTGTAAAAAGCTGCTGTGAAGCAAGCCCTAAAGCACAGGAGGAATGACAATGACTGAGCTTAATGCACCTTACAACGCGAAATATGCCGACAAAAGCGACGACGAGCTTGTTGTTCTTGCTGAAACAGATGAGTATGCATTTGAGTTTTTGGTTACAAAGTACAAATGCATCGTTCTTTCAAAGGCAAGAGGCTACTTTCTTGTGGGAGCAGACCGTGAGGATATTATCCAGGAGGGTATGATTGGTCTTGTTAAAGCAATAAGAGATTACCGTCCCGAGCGCGAAGCATCCTTCAAGGGTTTTGCTGAAATATGTATAAACCGGCAGATTATTACTGCCATAAAATCTGCCACAAGGCAGAAACACATACCACTTAACACCTATGTTTCCTTAAGCAGACCTGTTTACGAAAACGAGGATAACGATGAAACACGCACTATGCTGGACATTATCCAGTGCGATTCAAGTCAGAATCCCGAGGAGCGTGTTCTCATTGAAGAAAGCTACCGCGGTATGGATGAAAAAATCATGAAGGCTCTCAGCGCCTTTGAAAAAAATGTGCTTGAGCACTATCTTGGCGGCAATTCTTATGCCGAAATTTCCGAAAAGACGGGTAAACCCGTTAAATCCATTGACAACGCCCTGCAGCGGATAAAGAAAAAGCTTGAAAAATATTATGCAGACGTTTTACTTTAGGTATCACGGCTTGTGCCTGATATAAATAAACCCTATATAACCTGAGAGGGAGCTTGTTTTACAGGAGTCGTTTAAGGTCATTAGGAATAATAAAAAGTGAGGGAAAAAAGATGTTCGAAGACAAAACATTAGTGTGCAAGGATTGCGGAAGTGAATTTGTTTTCACCGCAGGCGAACAGGAATTCTACGCAGAGAAAGGTTTCCAGAACGAACCTACCCGTTGTAAGGATTGCAGAATTGCACGCAAAAACAGCTTAAGAGGCGAAAGAAAGATGTACACTGTTATCTGTGACGAATGCGGCGCAGAAGCTCAGGTACCCTTTGAGCCCAGAAACGACAAGCCTGTATATTGTAGCGAATGCTTTGCTAAGCACAAAGAAGAAGCTTAATGTTTCAAACAATAAAATCCCACGGTTCAAACCGTGGGATTTTTTCTTTATATGCTCATTAAAAGCTGAATTATAAAGCCGGAAGCCACCCCTATGCCGTACATAAGAAGGACAATTCCGATGTTTTCTTTAAAGCTTTTGTTAAGGCGCAGCAAAACAATAAGCCCAACGCCTGCACCGGTACAAAGACCGCCGGTGAGTGCACCGAAGGAAATCCCCCCCTGCATATAAAGCTCGGTTAAAAATACCGAAGCCGCACAATTGGGAATTATTCCTATTACAGGTGTAATTAATGGCTGAAGCCATCCGTGTTCACCTATAAACCCAAAAAAGCCTTCAAACTGTTCCATGGCAATGCCCAGCACAAAGGATACTGCAAAAATGAATACAAAAATTTTCACAGCGTGAATTACTGCAGATTTCACGATGCCGTCGTGACAGCTTTCGCAGTTACCGTGGTAATGATGATGCTCTTCATGGTGGGCTTCATGTTCACACTCGTGAACTCTTTTTTTTGCAAAAGCAAAAACATCCACCAGAAAGCCTGCTGCAAGAGCAACAATAAGCTTAACCAGAATAAGCATACACAAATCGGGAAACCGTTTAGGGTCAGCAAGAAGCAAGGGAATTGCTTCGTCCGAGGTGGCAACAAAAATTGCCACAAGAGTTCCCAGAGTTATTGCTCTTTTAGAATAAAGCTCGGAAGCTATTACCGAAAAGCCGCACTGGGGAATGCAACCGAAAAGACCGCCAAGCAGAGGGCCTGCTTTTTTCACCTTCATAAAAAGATGATGGACGCGGTTATTGTTTTTATGCTCTAAATATTCAATTAAAAGATATACCAGAAAAAGTACGGGCAAAAGCCTCAGCGACTCAAAAAAAGAGTGCTCAAGGCTGTGCATAACCAGGTGCATCCTTTATCCTCCTTAGAAAAAATACACAAGTTATTTTACCATACTTTCTTTAATCTGTCAATATTTAATTAAACTGTAAACCGCATCAAGGGTTGCTTTAATTTCCCTATGGGTGTTAAAAGGACCGGGGCTGAGCCGTACCGTTCCGTTTTTCATGGTTCCGTAAGCCCGGTGAGCCGCAGGTGCGCAATGAAGACCGCTGCGGACGGCAATGTCAAACCGTTCATCAAGGAGAAGTGCAATTTCCGAAGGGTCAATGCGGTCCGCAGTAAAGCTTACCACCGCACCGTATTCGTTAAGCTCCGGTGCAACCACCTTTATGCGGTTCATATTCATAAGCCCCTCCCGGAGAATTGTTGTAAGCTCCCTTTCCTTTTCGGCTATGGCATCGAAATTTGCCGTAACATATTCTATACCCTTTAAAAGGCCTGAAATTCCTACCATATTAAGAGTTCCGCTTTCGTAATAATCCGGCAGAATTTCCGGCTGAACAAAGCTTTCAGAATCAGTTCCCGTACCTCCGTAACATATGGCACGGGGTTTTATTTTATGCAGATACACAATTCCTGTTCCCTGGGGTCCCAGGAGACCTTTATGTCCCGGAAACACCACCGATGCTCCCAGCCTTTTTACATCAAGAGGGAAATGACCTGCGGACTGCGAGCAATCCACAACAAGGGGAACCCCTGCCTCACGGCACAAAACCCCTGCACGATAAATATCGCTCACCGCACCGCTTACATTTGAAATGTGATTCAGCACCACGAGAGAGGTGTTTTCAGGCATATCTGCCAGAAGTTCTACCTGAGTTGTACCCTTTTCTGTGAGAGGAAGAACATTTATTTCTGCTCCCGCCTCGGTAAGAGGACGCATGACCGAGTTGTGTTCAAGAGGTGAAACAGTAACTCTGCTTCCCCGTTTTACCATGCCTTGCAGAATTATGTTGAGGCCTTCTGTGGCATTTTTCACGAAAATTATATTCTCAGGATTTTCCGCGCCAATAAGCTGTGCCGCCTTTATACGGCAAAGTGTGGCGGTTTCCATTGCATCCCTTGCTTTTTTGTGTGCGGCTCTTCCTGCACTTCCGCCACCGTATCGCATATAGTTTTCCACCGCTTCATACACCGATGCCGGCTTAGGATATGAGGTTGCACCGTTATCCAGGTATATCATCCTCCCCACCTTCCCTCAGGCGGAAGCCTTCTGTAACGGAAAACCCCTTCTCCTCCGGTATCCAGATATATTCCCCGGCTTGTGTATCCCTCCTGTTTCACAAGCTTTTCTGCCAATTCCAATGCACCTGCATTTGTACGGACGCTGTAATTACAGCCGCCCATGGCCAGAGCCGAGGGCGTTTGAATAACCCGGGAGGAAAACCCCTCCCTTTCAAGGCTTTCCTTAAGCCTTACGGCACTTGTGGAGGAGGAAAGCAATATTATTATATTTCCCATAAATTTCTCTCCTTAAGGATTCACTAAAAATAAAAGAGGGGATTTGGTCACTCATAAAAACAAGTGCCTTTCCCCTTTCATTATATTCAGAAATCCCCATTGCCGTACCTATAAAACAGGTTCTGAAAGCCGTTTTTCGCGTCTTGAAACAAATTCCGCACCAATCCACAGCAAAACAGGTAAAACCCATTGCAAAGCAAGGGCGTAGTATTTGTAAACCTCAGGAAATTCGTACATTTCCACTGTGTTTTCAAACAGCACCGTACCCAGCGCAATCATTCCGAAGGTGCATGGTGCGGCGAGACTTTTGTAACTTTTTCCTCCAAGTACAAATCCGAATCCCGACGAAAAAGTGTAAATACACACGCAGACCTTTACAATCTGTGCCACAAAAAAACTTGTGGAAACTGTAACCTCTGCCCGTGTGAAAAAATCCATAATGTTTATAACTCCCGTGGCTGTGTAGGAGGGGTAATAAAGCAGAGAGATGGTGTTTGCACCCAGGACCATTATGCTCCTGAGAGTTTCAAGTACAAGCAGTCCGCCTCCAACAAGAAGTCCTTTAAGGAAAATTTTTCCGCATTTGCCGCCTTCTTTCCGGAATCTGAAAAGAGTACACACAAAAACCACTTCACCAAGCGGAAAAACACAGGCAAGGAATATATCATTAAAAAAGTTTCCTCCCACATTGTGCATAAAAGGTGCACCGTAATGAAGCTTCCATTCTCCAAAGGAAAGCAGGTTTATAAGAAGAATCACAAAAACTATCAGCGGCAAGGCAAAAGCGCTGAAGGACCCAAGGGTGCCCATCCCCTTTTTAACAATGTACAGGCAGGCGGCAGAAAAAACCACCATGGTCAGCATACGGGAGGTTTCGGGCATTGACACAACACGGTTAAACTCGGAGAAAATCCGCAAAGACATGGCACCCATAAAAAAAGCGTAAAAGCTCATTACTGAAATAAACACCTTGCCGCCGGCTTTTCCCAATACCTTAACCGCTATTTCAAAAAGTCCTTTCCCCGGAAAGATGGAATGAATTCTGCCAAACACCAGAAACAGCGGAATTGAAGCAACAACCGAAACCGCTGCCGCAACCCAGGCATTCTGCATTGAACGGTCACTTCCGCCTGACATAAGGATTCCGCTGATTATTATAAGCGCTGCCACCCCCGAAAGCTGTCTGTCCGAAATTTTTTCCATACCTCAGTCTCCTTTAAAAAGCGTTAGTGTTGCCTCAAGAAAGGTTCCCGGTCCGGGCACGGCAAACCCCATTCCAGCAGATATAACCACCGCAAGAGCACACACCGTAAGCAGACAATAAGCGGTAATTATAACCTTGCCCTCGTGGGTGTTGTGGCTGAGAAAATCACACATTACCCCCGTAAGCACAAAAATCAGAAACATAATAACATCCTGCATAAGCTCTACCTTTCATTCAGACGGAAATCCTCTGCGGAGGGAGATTTGGCTATGAATCCCGTTCCAAGCAGCTTTACTTTCACCCTGGTTTTGGTTTCCAAATTACGAAAATAATCCGTTTTTCGGATTTTTTCCCAGAAATCCGGATCCTGCTTGTAAATCCTTTCACCGAAACCAAGCACATCCGCACCGCTTCCCTGCTGAAGATATTTCACAAAACCGTCAATATTTTCCTTCAGGCTGTTTTCCAGCTTTTTCATAACCTCTTCCCTGCCTTTTTTGTCCAGAATATTTTCACGGGCAGTAAGTTCATTTATGCCCACTTCCATGTCGATATCAATAAGCATTGTTATTTTCCCGTTTTTTACAACATGCTCCACATTTGTTTTACAGTCGAAAATTTTAACCGTCATATATTCTCTTGTGTCTGTACGGATAGGCTCTGAAACGATTCCCTGCTGAGCCTCTCCCTGAATTATTGTCATAATTTTCGACCTTCCCAGGTCAAGAAAATCAATAAGCCTGTCCTCCTCAAAAACCGCTGTTCCGCTGACCGACAAGCTTTTTTTCTCAAGGCTTTCGGTGTAGCTGAATGCCGGCAGAACAGCCGCAACTCCTGAGGAGCCCATAATGTTTATAAGTTCAAACACCTGCACTCCGGGTACTGCCGATATTGTTTTACCTTCATTTTCCAGAAGGTCTGCAATTTCGTAGGCTCTTATGGGATTGCCCGAATCCGTAAGTTTGAAAAGGTCAGCGGCAGAACAATCCTTTGCCACAACAACATCGTTTGTTATACGCAATTCGTTGTCCCGGACAATTACATCAATAATGTTAATAAGCCCTTCCCTTGCTACCTGCTCGCTTATTGCAATTACTCTTGCCTGGCTGAAAAACAGTTTTTTTGATGTGGCAGAATTAATATTTTCAAGAGCGCTGTAAACCGTAGGTCCCTCCGAGCTTATAAGCTGTGCGCCCGGAGGCTCACCTTCACCCGTGCTCAGGTCAACTGCCTCCACCGTTACCTTGTAGGCATCTGTTTCACCCTTATCCACCGCCAGTCCGCTTACCATAATGGCATCCTCTATCTCTTCATAGTTTCCGCAGCCACACAGAAGCAAACAAAAACACAAAACAGGAATAATTTTTCTCATTAGCTTTCTCCCTCCCGTTTCTGACGGATTCTGTTTCCTGAAATAATCCCCGGTCTTGTCAGCATTTCCCACCAGGGAAAACGCACATAAATATCTTTTGTGTTACCGGGCTTCCACGAATCAAGATACGCTCCGTAGCTTATTCCGAAGCTGGTCAGGCTGAGAACATGAGCCACAATAACAACTGCACCGGCAATAAATCCGTACATTCCCAGCACCGATGCCGCAAGCACAAGAAGGGTACGGTAAATTATTATTGCACCTTTAAGCTTTGAAACCATCAGACCGGTTATTCCCGTAACCGAAACAACTATAACCATGGGCGCACTCACAAACTTTGCATTTACCGCTGCCTGACCTATAACTATTGCACCAACAACACTCAGAGCCGTGCCCACATTGGAAGGCATCCGCACGCCCGACTCTCTCAGAATTTCAAACACCAGGAGCATAACAAGGCATTCCACCACTATGGGAAGAGGTACGCCCTGCCTTGCCTGGGATATGCTGAGAGCGAGGTTTGTCGGAATCATTTCCCTGTGAAAGGTTGTTAGTGCCACATAAAGTCCCGGCACCGCAACTGTAATTATAAGGCTTATTATCCGGAGCAACCTGCCCATTGTTGAAAAGAAAAAGTTTATATAGTAATCGTCATCACTCTGCAGATTTTCAATGAACAGACAAGGCACCGTCATCACCGAAGGGGAGCCATCCACCATGACAGCAATTCTTCCTTCAAGGAGTCTGCCTGCCACCACATCCGGCCTTTCGGTAATTCCCGCGGTTTTCATCGGCGACCAACGGTTGTCCCGGGTAAGCTCGTCCAGGTAATTAACATCAAGCACCCCGTCTATTTTAATTTCTCCGAGCCGTTTTTCAAGCCTGCGCAAAGCCTCCCGGTTTACAATACTTTCAAGGTAGCAAAGACACACCATAGTGTTGGTGCGTGTACCCAGGTTCATCATTTTAAACTTCAGGTCAGGCGTTTTCAGCCGTCGCCTCAGAAGAGATGAATTTTTCATAAGCCCTTCGCAAAATCCCTCTCTGGGACCTCTCAGGGTTTTTTCGTTCTGAGGCTCGGAAATTGACCTGGTTTCCCAGCCCTTGGTGTTGATAATAAGCGCTTCAGCGCATCCCTCGGTAAGAAGTGCGGTATCTCCGTAAATTACACTTGTTACAATTTCCTCAATATCCGCAGTGCGCTTAACCTCCCCGGCATAAATAAAGCTTTTGTAAATTTCCCCAAGTGCATCTCCCTTTTCGGGCATAATGCCCACCGTTTCAATAACAGGCTTTATTACGCTGTCATTTACCAGCTCAGCTTTTGCCATTCCGTCCAGAAAAACCACTCCGCACACAACACCGGTGTTACTGTTGTTTCTGCATATTCTCATACGGAGCATTCCGTCATTTTCAAATATTCTTTTAAAAGTCTTCATATTTTCCGAAAGCAAAGGACATAATCCGTATTTTGAAAAATCAAATTTTCCCCGCTCGGTTCCCTTAAAGCTCTCTTTCATAAAACCACATCCTTCAGCAGATATCCGAACCCTGTCTTTTAACAAAACAGCGGTGAAAACAGAAAGCAAAAACCAGGTTCAGATAGCTTCTTTCCTTAGTGTTTCCCCGCAGCGAAGCAAATATACAAAACGGCAATTTGTATGTTTTTGTAACAAAATGGCGGATATTTCCGTAAAATAACAGAGTTTGCGGAAAATTTTTCTTGCAATTTATACATCTTTATTGTATAATAAATATATGAAAATAATGCAAAGGCAAAATTCACTTCAAGGAAGTTGATTTTATGAAAATATTAATGGCTCTTATGGGTCTTGAAATCGGCGGTGCCGAAACTCATGTTGTTGAGCTTTCAAAAGAACTTAAAAAAATGGGGCATACCGTTGTGGTGGTTTCCGCCGGAGGAGCATATCTTCCTGAAATTGAAGCAGCGGGTATAAAGCATTACTACGCACCCCTTCTCACTCACAGGGCAGGAGATATGCTCAAGGCTTATTTTGCCCTTAAAAAGGCTATTTCCATTGAACAGCCCGATGTTGTGCACGCTCATGCCCGCATACCTGCACTTTTGTGTCACATTATAAGCAAAACAAACAAGTCTTTTGCTTTTGTAACAAGTGTTCACTATATGTTCACCACAAAGGGACTTATGGGCAAGCTTTCCCGATGGGGTACCTATCAGCTTGCCGTAAGCGAGGATTTAAAGCGTTATGTCATTCAGAATTACAAGGGCATAAAGGAGCAAAATGTTTCTGTCAGTGTAAACGGCATTGATACCGAAAAATTCAGCAATGAGGTAAGCGGAGATTCCATTGTGGAGGAATTCGGCTTAAAGCCCGGTGCAACCCGCATTGTTTATGTGAGCCGTCTTGACAAAGAGGTTTGCACCCCTGTTTATTCCGTATTGCACATTTTCCCTGAGCTTCTTGTTCAGATACCCGACCTGGAGCTTGTTATTGTCGGTAACGGTACAGGCTTTGAAGAGCTTACAAAAATGGCCCAGAGCATAAACCGCACCTGTGAAAGAACTGCGGTTGTACTTACCGGTGCACGCACCGACATTGCAAAAATAAACGCCTGTGCAACCTTCTGTATAGGTGTCAGCCGTTCAATTCTTGAAGCAATGGCTGAAAAAAAACCGGTTATTCTTGCCGGAAACTTTGGTTATATGGGTGTGTTCAGCCAGTCTAATCTCCGTACAGCCATTTCAAACAACTTTACCTGCCGCGGCACAAGTGATATGGATGAGCAGCAGCTTTACCGCGACATTATGACTCTTTATTCTCTTTATTCTTCAGATAAGGAAGGTTTTGCACAGTTGGGCAACTATTGCCGTGAGGTTGTGCTTGACCATTACTCTGCAAGAAAAATGGCTTACGACAACCTGAAAATGTACAAAAACGCCTTGAACCACGGCAAATACGATGTTGCAATTCTGGGATATTACGGTTTCCGCAACAGCGGTGACGATGCCCTGCTTCATTCTATAATTTCTTCGTTAAAAAGCAGAAAACCCGATATCCGCATTGCTGTTTTCTCAAAAAAACCCGAAGAAACCGCACGAATTTACAAAGTGGCATCCGTAAACCGTTTCGGCTGGTCTGCCGTAAGAAAGGTGCTTAAAAACAGCAAGCTGTTCATTATGGGCGGCGGAAGCCTTTTGCAGGACGGTACAAGTAAGCGTTCACTTTTCTACTACACCTATGTGCTGAACATGGCAAAAAAATTCTGTAAACATACCATGCTTTATTCAAACGGTGTTGGCCCTTTCCTTCACCGAAGCAGTAAAAAGCTGGTAAAAAAGGCTCTTGCCGGAGTTGACCTTATAACCCTTCGCGACACCGATTCCGCAACCGACCTTGAAAAGCTGGGGATTTCCGGAGAAAACATTTTTGTTACTGCTGACCCTGTTTTTTCTCTTGCAGAAACTTCGGATAAAAACGGCATAGCACTTCTTGAAAGAAAAGGTGTTACCGATACCGACAAATATGTCTGTGTTTCTCCAAGAAGCTGGAGCACGCAGCCCCAGGAATTTTCCGCAGGCTTTGCAAAAATGTGTGACTATCTGGCGGAACAATACGGCTACAAAATTGTTTTTCTTCCTATGCAATACCCATATGATGCAAAAATCATCCGTTCCATTCAGGCGCAGATGAAAAACCCCTCTGTTTTTGCGGATTCACGCCTTTCGCCCGGAGACACCCTGGCAATAATACGCAAGAGTGAGCTTACCATAGGTGTGCGTCTTCATTTGCTTATTTATGCATCCACAGTTGCCGTGCCCGGTATAGGTATTGTTTATGACCCTAAAGTGAGCAGCTTTCAGCGGTATATAGGTCAACCCTTCTTCATTGACCCCCGTGCACTCATTACCGGAGATTACACCTCTGTAATTGATGAATGCATCCGAACACGGCTCGAAGTTTCAGCAGGGCTTGTTCAGACTGCAGAAGAAATGAAAGCAAAATCCGAGCAAACTGCCGACATGGCAATTAAACTTATTGAAGGATAGATTTTATGTTAAACAAAATTATGGGAATAGATTACGGCAAAGCCAGAATCGGTGTTGCCATAAGTGATGCCCTGGGTATGGTTGCAAACCCTGTGGGTACCGTGAGTGAAAAGTTTTTTCCTGCTCAGGTTTCCGCTGTTGCTGACCATGTCAAAGTCCTGAAGCCCACAAAAATCGTTTTAGGGCTTCCTAAAAATATGGATGGTACCGAGGGCGACAGCGCAAGCTTAGTACGGGAATTTGCAGAAAAGCTTTTCCTTGAAACCAATGTGCCCTACGAGTTTCTTGACGAAAGACTCACCACAGTCTCGGCACACAAGTTTCTGAATGAAATGAATGTAAGCGGGAGTAAAAAGCGCAGAGGCGTAGTTGATACGCTTTCTGCCGTTATTATACTACAAAATTATTTAGACAAGAAAGAGGTGCTTTAAATGAGCGAAGAAACAAAGAACATTTTTGAAAACGAAGAAGAAATTGAAGAAGATGGTAACATCATCACTCTTACCGACCCTGACGGTAACGATGTTGAGTTTGAACTCCTTGACAGCATTGAGTACAAGGATGAAATCTATCTTATCCTTATTGAAACCGTTGACGACGAAGGTGTAACCATCCTTAAGCTTGTTGAAGGTGAAAACGAGGAAGATGATGAACTTGTTACTCTTGAAGACGAGGCTGTAGCAGATGCAGTTTATGAAATCTTTAAAGAAAGAAACAAGGACTTTTTCGATTTTGAAGACTAATTAAAATGAAAAATTAAGCCGCAGAAAACATTCAGCGGCTTAATTTTTTAATTTTTTTCAAAAAAAGCTTGACAAACGGAAAAATCCGTGCTATAATATACTATGTGCTTTTTAAGAGGCACAAAAATGCACTATTAGCTCAGCTGGTAGAGCACCTGACTCTTAATCAGGGTGTCCAGGGTTCGAGTCCCTGATGGTGTACCAGAAAAAAAGACAGATTTCGACAAAGAAATCTGTCTTTTTTTCAGCTAAATTCGCGTTCCGCGAGCTAAATGTGCTAATGCACGCTAAATTACTTTGTAGCTAAATTGACCTTCGGTCAGCTAAAAAGCGAATTTAATTTAGCTGTTTCGGCAGAAACAATTTAGCTATTGCGGAGCAATAATTTCGC
>JAZQCS010000075.1:0-24518 GCA_045546415.1 Clostridia bacterium
TGCATCCTGAAATCGAAATTTTTGTATGAAGTTCAAGGCGAAAAATGCACATAATCCTGACGGATATGAGCATTTTTTAACGCAGAAATTCGACAAAAAGACGATTTTCAGGACAATACTTCCTTATCTGGCTGTGGCGAAAACTCATCCCTTTTTTTGTTATAAATTGCCGGCTGCTGAAATATAATTTACCAAGTATTATTATGGAGAGTGATGGTCTTGGTATTTATAATAAGAAAAAAGGCAATTCTGATAGCTTTATCAGCGGTGTTTGTACTCAGCGGAATGAACATTTATTTCAGCCGTGAGGCAAAGGAAACATCAACTCTGCCTGTAAGCAGTAAGGTTGTTTTGCTTGATGCAGGGCATGGCGGTGAGGATGGCGGAGCAATAGGCGGAGCCGGTACTGTAGAAAAGGACATAAACCTTGCGGTTATGCTGAAGCTTCAAAGCTTACTTGAACAGAACGGATGCACGGTTTTGACTACCCGCACTCAGGATATATCTCTGCACAATGCCGGGGATGAAAAAAGCGGTAATCGGAAAATGAGCGATTTAAACTCGCGGAAAGCAATGCCGGAAGAATTCGGGGCAGATGTTTTTGTCAGTATTCATATGAATACATTCCCCGACGGTCAATACTGTGGTGCGCAAGTGTTTTATGCGGAAAGTGAGGGCTCAAAAGAATTGGCGGAGTGTATTCAGGGAGAACTGAAAGCACAGGTTGATACCTCTAATCAACGGGAAGTAAAGGATGCTGCAGGGAACATTTACATTCTTTCAGAAGCAAAAATACCGTCGGTTGTTGCTGAGTGCGGTTTTTTATCAAACAGCAAAGAGGAAGAATTGCTTAAAACAGAGGAATATCAGCAGAAACTGGCTTTTGCCATATATTGCGGAATTATAAAGTATTTTGCTCTTTAAGGAGATAATAATGCAAAAGGAATATCTGATTCTTATGCGCGGGGACAAAAGCTGCGGAGCTGTTAAAGTTGAAGGGTGCCCGGAGGGGCTCATAGCAGAGGTGAATATTGAACAAAGTGTTGTACTGGAAAAAGAAAATGTTTTTAAATCGTATCTGATTGTACCGGAAAAAGGTGAAAACAGTTATCTTGGAGTGCTGGAGGATCATAAAGGCAGTTTTGTTTTAAAAGCACCCGGAGCACCCTTTGGTGTGGCGGTAACTGTTAAAAATACTGTAACAGGTGAAGAAAAGCTTTGCTGCGTATGTGCGGAAGAAGGAAAAATTCAGGAGATACAAAACAGCTTTTTCGGTACAGAGAAAAAAGAAACAACTGAAGGCGTTGGCGTACAACTTGAAAAGGAATATATAAAAACTGCAGAAACAAAGATTATGGAGCTTTTTGTGGATTTTGAGTTCGAAAAGGTTAATGGTTTCTTTTTGAGGAAGAACAGTAAAATTGCAGAATACATAATGTCCGGGAAAGAGGTTTACAGAAGGGTAAACGAAAAGGGGTATTACCTTTTTGGTCATAAAAGCACCGGGGAGTTTGTAATTGCAATTCCCTCGGCAGAGGACGAAGAAACTCCTTTTGAAAGGTGTGGGGAATACTCTTTCAAAGTCAGGGGAGACATACCGGGAAAAGGAGCTTTTTACTGCATTGCTGCAGGTAGTGATGAAAGCGGAGAATATTTTTGCAGAAAAAGATAAAAAACTCTTGCATTTTTTTATTTGTTAGTTTATAATAGATACTAAGAGGTAAAAAAATACTTTTTGAAAGAGGTGTACATGTTTTGAAAAAGAAACTTCAGGAGGGTGCGGTTGAAACCACACTTTCCATGGTTGGTGACAAATGGAAGATACTCATTGTACGGGAGCTTCTTGCAGGTACAAAGCGTTTTGGTGAAATTAAAGCAGGTGTGGGCACAATTACCCAGAAAATGCTTACTCAGAACCTTCGTGAGCTTGAAGAAGACGGCCTTGTAAAACGCAAGGTTTATGCACAGGTTCCGCCAAAGGTGGAATACAGCCTTACAAAAACAGGGGAAACGCTTGAACCGGTTATTAACGCTATGACAAACTGGGGAGCCTTTTACCGGGCTAAAAAACTTAAGCTTGATGATGTGCCTGAGCTTCAGGAGGTTGCTGTGGTTGAGGTTGTGCCCGAAGCTCCTGCAGAAGAAGAAAAACCTGTTAAAAAGAAAAATGATATGGCAAGCTTTTTGCTTTAGGAGAACAGCTATGAGAAAAATTAAACTTATTTTACTGTTTTCTTTGTGCGTGTGTATGCTTCTTGCTGTTTGCGGCTGCGGAGAAAAGCCTATTCCCCAATATAACACCGCTGTACCAGGAAGAACTGTGGATAAAACAGATGTAAAATCTGTTATTGAAAATGCTCTTTTGGCGGATGTGTATGATAAGCTGACCGAATGTGAAGCGATAGCATCGGTTTACCACGAATACGCAAAGGACCAGACAGGAAAAAAGGTTACATACTATGTGGTGGCAACTCAGGGTGGATATGTTCACGAGAACGGAAAACTTGCACGAAAATACGGCTTTTCGCCATTTGCGGCTGTGGTAACTCTCAAGCAGGGCGAAAACGGATATGATGTTGTAGGTTTCAATGCCCTGAGAAGCTTTGAAGAGGATGAAGAACGAGAAGCGTTTATTGAAGAAAATTTCCCGGAGGGAACCGATTCTGAAACACTGTTCAAAGGAAGAGCCGCAGGTCTTTTTGAGGCTGAAAAACAACAGATTATAAAAAATTACGGCTTTGATGAAGGTGAGTTTGCCGGAGAAGATGAAATGATAGAGCTTTTGCCGGTAACCAACGAGGCATACTATACCCTGATTGAGTTTTTCCCTGAATACCCGGAATGGCTGGGAGATACCACAAAGGTTAAGAACGGTGTGCGTTTCACATACGCAACCTCCTATAAAGGGGAGGACGGGGGTAAAGGCGTTGTAACCTATATTAAAACAAACGAAAACGGTGAAGAGGTTGAACGCTACGATATCCCGGTTGACGGTGACAATGTGGACATTCCCGATGAACTGATTGCCGATGAATGGGAGGATGATTTTACAGCAGAGGATTTTGAAAATGCTGAACCCATTATCGTGGAACCCGGAGAATCCGCAACAACCAGAACACCCGAAGAACTTGAGGAAATAATGAAAGAATATGACTACGATGACGGTATAGAATATACCCTTGTAGATTAAAAAAGGAGAGTTAACACAAATGAAAAAGTTTTTAAATGAATTTAAGCAGTTTGCTTTAAAAGGTAATGTAATAGATATGGCAGTCGGCGTTGTTATCGGCGGTGCTTTCGGAAAAATTGTCACCTCCCTTGTAAATAACATAATAATGCCCGTTATTACTCTTCTTACAGGTAAGGTAGACCTTACCCAGCTTGCGGTTGTACTTAAGAGCGAGGAAATTGAGGGCGAAACAGTTAACCTTCTGCTTGAGTATGGAGTGTTTATACAGAACATTATTGACTTTATTCTCATTGCTTTATGTGTATTCGCAGCTGTAAAGCTTATTTCCAGGCTTCACAGAAAAAAAGAAGAACCTGCACCTGAGCCTGCTCCCGAGCCCGAGCCTTCAAAAGAGGAAGTTCTTCTTGCTGAAATCCGTGACCTTTTAAAGAACAAAAATTAAAATTTTGTTGCCCGGAAGTAAAAACTTCCGGGTTTTTTATACTTGAAAAAAGAACAAAAAAGGTATATAATATATATAAAGAAAAATCTGGGGGGATACTGATGGTTTTTGGCGGATTTCAAAAGCTTACATTACTTGACTATCCGGGTAAGGTTGCCTGCACCCTTTTTACAAAAGGATGCAATTTCCGTTGCCCATTCTGTCATAACACCTTACTTGTTGAAGGAAACAATGACGACGCATTTGAAGAGGAAGAGGTGATTTTTTACCTTAAAAAGCGTCAGGGGATTCTGGAAGGCGTATGTATTTCCGGAGGGGAACCGCTGATGCAGCCGCAGCTTAAAGAGTTTATTCGCAAAGTTAAAGAGCTTGGTTATTCGGTAAAGCTCGATACAAACGGAAGCTATCCGGAACAGCTTAAAGGACTTGTCAGGGAAGGGCTTGTGGATTATGTTGCAATGGATGTTAAAAACTCTTTTGAAAAATACGGAGCAACTGCCGGTGTTCCGTGTATGGACCTTTCCAAAGTAAAAGATAGTATTGATTTTCTCCTTGAAGGAACAGTTGATTATGAGTTTCGTACAACGGTAGCGGAAGGGTTGCATACCGTGGAGGATATAAAAGTGCTGACACAACATATAGTAGGTGCAAAAAAATATTTTTTGCAGAATTTTCTTGATTCCGGAAATATTCTGGGAAAAGAAAAAAACCTTGCTCCTGTGCCCGAAAACACGCTTGCAGCTATGCTTGAAGCAGCTTTGGTAAATATTCCTGATGCCAAAATAAGGGGTCGAAATTAAAAAAATATGTAAAAAAACACAAGATATTGTGTTTTAGGTATTGACAAACCGACTGTGGTGTGATATAATTACCACAGTCGGGTTTTTCGGGCTTATTTTGTCGAGCAGTAAAACCGCATAAAAAAGGTTAATATAAAAACATAGCCTATATATTGTGGCTAAGGAGGAGTATTTTATGTATAATGTAGTAAAAAGAGACGGAAAGCTTGCTTCTTTCGATTTGCAGAAAATCAGCACAGCAATCACCCAGGCTTTTGATGCCTGCAACAGACAGTATAACGACGATATTATTGATTTCCTTGCCCTTAAGGTAACAGCTGAGTTTGAGCCTCAGGTAAAGGATAAGCAGATTGGCGTTGAGCATATTCAGGACAGCGTTGAATCTGTACTTATCAAAGCGGGCTATGATGATGTTGCAAAGGCGTACATCATTTACCGCCGTCAGCGTGAAAAAATCCGTAATATCAGCGCAACCATGGTTGACTACAAAACAATTGTGGATGACTATCTTGATATTAACGACTGGCGTGTTAAGGAAAATTCCACCGTTACATATTCCGTCGGAGGTCTTATCCTGAGCAATTCCGGTGCAATCACAGCAAACTACTGGCTTACTGAAATTTATGACGATGAAATCGGCAATGCTCACAGAAACGCGGATATTCATATACATGACCTTTCCATGCTTACAGGCTACTGTGCAGGATGGTCTCTTAAACAGCTTATTCAGGAGGGACTTGGCGGTGTGCCGGGCAAAATTACCTCTGCACCTGCAAGCCACCTTGCAACCCTTTGCAACCAGATGGTAAACTTCCTTGGTATAATGCAGAATGAGTGGGCAGGCGCACAGGCATTTTCTTCATTTGATACCTACCTTGCTCCCTTTGTTAAGGTTGATAACTTAAACTATGACCAGGTTAAAAAGTGCATTGAATCCTTCATTTACGGTGTTAACACTCCCAGCCGTTGGGGTACTCAGGCACCTTTCTCAAACATTACTCTTGACTGGGTTGTTCCTCATGACCTTGAAGAGCTTAACTGTATTGTTGGCGGTAAAGAGCTTGATTTCAAGTATAAAGATTGTCAGAAGGAAATGGATATGATAAACAAAGCCTTCATCGAAATTATGATTGACGGTGATGCTAACGGCAGAGGTTTCCAGTATCCTATTCCCACTTATTCCATTACAAGTAACTTTGACTGGTCTGAAACTGAAAACAATAAGCTCCTTTTTGAAATGACATCAAAATACGGTACGCCTTACTTTTCAAACTATATCAACAGCGATATGGAGCCCAGCGATGTAAGAAGTATGTGCTGCCGCCTTCGTCTTGATCTTCGTGAGCTTCGTAAAAAATCCGGCGGTTTCTTCGGTAGCGGTGAATCTACCGGTTCTGTTGGCGTTGTTACCAACAATATGCCAAGAATTGCTTACCTTGCTGAAAACGAAGAAGATTTCTATAAGCGTCTCGATAAAATGATGGATATTGCTGCCCGTTCCCTTAAGGTTAAGAGAACTGTTATCAGCAAGCTTCTTGATGCAGGTCTTTATCCTTACACCAAGAGATATCTCGGCACCTTTAACAACCACTTCTCAACAATCGGTCTTGTGGGTATGAACGAGGTTGGTCTTAATGCTAAATGGCTTAAGGCAGATTTAACACACAAAGAAACTCAGGAATTCACAAAGGATGTTCTTAACCATATGCGTGAAAGACTTTCCGATTATCAGGTTGAATACGGTGATCTTTACAACCTTGAAGCAACTCCTGCAGAATCCACCGCATTCCGTCTTGCAAAGCATGACCTTAAGCACTATCCCGATATTATCACCGCAGGTGAAAACGACGGTACACCTTATTACACAAACAGCTCACATCTTCCCGTTGGCTATACTGAAGATATCTTTACTGCTCTTGATGTTCAGGATGACCTTCAGACACTTTACACATCCGGTACAGTATTCCACGCATTCCTTGGTGAAAAGCTTCCCGACTGGAAGGCTGCGGCTAACCTTGTGCGTAAAATTGCGGAAAACTATAAGCTTCCTTATTACACACTTTCTCCCACATATTCCGTTTGTAAAAACCATGGTTATATTGCCGGTGAACAGTTCAAATGTCCTGAATGCGGTGAAGCAACAGAGGTTTACAGCCGTATTACCGGCTACTATCGTCCTGTACAGAACTGGAATGACGGTAAAGCTCAGGAATATAAAGAGCGTAAGGTTTATGATATTGAAAATTCAAAGCTTACAAAATCCCTTAAGGAAACAGATATAAAAGTAGCGGAGGAAACAAAGTGCTGTGCAATTGAAGACGGTAACTATCTGTTTACAACAGCAACTTGTCCCAATTGTAAAATAGCTTGCACATTGCTTGATAAGGAAGGAATAAGCTACACTAAGCTCCTTGCAAATGAAAACAAAGAGCTTGCGGAAAGCCTTGAAATTAAGCAGGCTCCAACTCTTGTAATGGTAAAAAACGGTGAAATTTCTAAGTTTGCCGGGGTTTCTGACATCAAAAAAGTATTAAAGGCGTGAGTCATATGAGTTTATATGATATTATAATAATCGGCGGAGGCCCTGCGGGGCTTACCGCTGCTGTATATGCAGGAAGAGCAAACAAAAAGGCTCTCGTAATTGAAAAAGGAACCTTTGGCGGACAGATAACCTCTTCTCCTAAGGTTGAAAATATTCCCGGTTTTGAAAGTGTAACAGGTAACGAATTCGCTGAAAAGTTAATTGCTCAGGCAATGGGTCTGGATGCGGAAATTGAGTGCTGTGAAGTGGAAAAAATAATACCCGGAAACCCTCATACCGTTGTTACCGACGGTGGTGAATTTCAGGGAAAAACAGTTATTATTGCTACCGGCACAAAGCATCGTCTTTTAGGGCTTGAAAAGGAAGAAGAGTTTATTGGTAACGGCATATCATTCTGTGCTGTTTGTGATGGTGCTTTTTATGAGGATAAAACCGTAGCAGTTATCGGCGGTGGAAATTCCGCCCTTCAGGAAGCAATTCTCCTTTCTGAAACCTGCAAAAAGGTTTATGTTGTGCAGAATCTGGAATATCTCACCGGTGAAGAAAAACTGCAGAAGGCACTTGAAACAAAGGCTAATGTTGAAGTGATTCTCGGAAGTGTTGTTGAAAAGCTTCTTGGAGAAACTGAATTTGAAGGGATAACTATCAGCGGCAAAAAGGGTGAAACAGACCTTAAGCTCGATGGTATGTTTACCGCGATTGGTCTTCTTCCTCAGAATGAAGCCTTTGCGGATGTTATAAAGCTTAACGATTATGGCTATGTTGAGGCGGATGAAAACTGTCTTACAAATGTTCCCGGCATTTTTGTGGCAGGTGACTGCCGTCAGAAGAGAATACGCCAGGTGGCAACGGCAGCAGCAGACGGTGCTGTTGCGGCACTTGCAGCTTGCAGTTATATAGGATAAACAAAACGGCTGAAACCTAAAAGTTTCAGCCGTAATCTTTATATGTTAAGAATTTTTTTGATTTCTGCTCCTATTTTGTTTGCCATAAAGTAAAAACCGAGGTCGGAAGGGTGGCAACCGTCTACGGTACACAAACCTATTTCGGGAAAGAAGCTTGATCCGTCAATGTAATAAACATTTTTATCACCCTCTGCCACGAATTTTTCGTAGTTGGAACGAATAAAGTCGCGACGCTCATAAGCCTCCGGACCTTGCATATCGGGTTTGCTTATAATAAGAATGGGAAGGTTCGGATTGGCGTTGCGTATGCCTCTGTAAAGCTTTTCGTGAGTGGATTTGAGATATTCAAGAGTGGGGGCGTTGTGGTCATAATCCATAACAAAAAGACTCATATCAAGGGTGTTCAGGTAGTCAATCATAGTTTGTTCAGCACGAGCACTTCCCGAAAAACCAAGATTAATATGGTCAATGTTTATTTCCCTCTGTATCATATGCTGATAGCAGTTTCCGGGCCGGGAAGCACATCCGCCCTGGGTGATGGAGGAACCGTAGTAAACAATGGGAGGAACATCCGCATAGGGGGTAGGTGCTTTTATGTCTGAGCCCTCTTTAAGACCTATGTGGAGCTCACTTACTCCGCAATAAAGAGGCATATTTATAACTACCTCGTACTCCCCGTTGTTTTTAGGATACAAGATGGCTTCGTAGCTACCATTGAAAAAGAATGGAGCAAAAAAAGTACCGACATATGTATTATCTGCAAAAAGGTCCATACCGCAGCTGCCGTTAACGGGTATGTGAGACATTTTGTGTGCAGTGTTGGTTTTGCAGTTTATTGCAATAAAGGGAGAATTGGTTCGGAAACGTACTCTGCCACCTGCTGTGTTTGCATAGAGAGTGCTGACACCTTCGTTTACCGATTTTGCAATTTCCTCAGGCATACGGACAAACTTATCATTTTCGTAAAAAACACCGTTTAGTTCAAAAGGCTTTTCGAGTGCGTTATGAAAAACAAGACCTTCCTGAGTAATGTTTGTTTCAACCTTAAAATTTTTATCAATTTTACTGATATCCATAAAAAATCACCTCTTTGTCATTATATCAAAGAGGTGATTCTTTGTCAAGAAATAAATTTAATATTCAACATTTTTTGCGGCAGGAATGAGACCGTTCCAAAGCATAACTTTTACTTCATCTGACTTAGAGTAGTTGTTTGATACGGTTTTAATGTAAGCTGTTCTTGGGTCAACTGTTACAGTTGCCTTTTCAAAAGAAACAAGCTTGTCGTCCTTGTATTTTGCAATAGCAAGAAGAACATTGTTTACCTTAACGGGAGTGTAAATGAAAGCCATATTGTTTGCAAAACCAACTACAACCTCATCTTCTATGGAAGCAAGCTGAGGACCTGCATTTTCTGTGGGAATCCAGTAGTTAAGGTCAGTAACTGCGCAACCCATAAGGTCCGCACAGGTCTGTCTGCCTTCATTCATCCACAGAACAAGCTCTTTTGCTGCCTGGTCTGCAGTAATTTCAGTAAGTACATCCGAATCGTCATATTCTTCTCCGACCCAGAAGGTGTTGTATGTGGTTGCTCCGGTCATTGTCTGTGTTACCGGGAAGCTTGCACCGGTGGCTGTTCTTGTTCCACCGAAATAGCAGTTCGCAAGAGTACCGTAGTTGGACCAGGTAACACCACTCATATCTTTGCCTATAACATCAACGGTAGACCAGCAGTTTATCATTTTAGCACCTGCACGAAGTGAACGGCAGATACCTGCGGCATACTTAGTATTCTTAACAGTACCTGTTGTGCCAAGGTTCATAATTGTTCCAAGTGTGTATGGGAACAGACAACCGTCGGAGGCTGAATCAATATTAAGGTTTATAACGTGACCTGCACCGTCGTAGGTGCCTGCAAATCGCTGACCGCTGCCTACACCAACATAGCCGGCAACACCGGACATATCAATATCCGCTGTTTGTCTGTAGTAAACACCCTCGTAGTTCTGACCGTTTATCATACCGTCAGAGAAGGCTTTGAACTCTTCTGCAGTACCAATAAGGTAAGGACGGGCTCTTGTACCGTTAGGGGTAGTTTCAACTGTCTGACCTACAGTAACCCGGCACATATCGGTAACACTACCGTCATCCTGAGCCTTTGCCATAACAGTAAAGGCAGTTACTGTTTCTGCTTTGTCAACAATAAGGTAGCCGTCATCTGCAATGTATGTTCCGTTTGCAACGTCACCTTCAATTGACCAGATAACCTCCTGGGAAGGCTCAAATTCACCCTGAACGGTAGCTGTAAGCTGAAGTCCGTCACCTTTGTTTACCGTTGCGGTTTCGGGGGTTACGGTAACGCCTGTAACGATGGGAGTAGGAATGCCGTGGTGAGGATATCCGTCATCTTTTACCCAGTAAGAAATGTCAGTCTCGGGAACGCCTGCTGTTGCTGCGGCACTTGCTCTTCCGCTGTTAAGGGTCGACACAAGTGTGGTTTTGGCAACTTCTTCAGTAACGCCGGTACATGTTGAAATCTGTGTGGCTCCACAGGTTTCGGTATAGTAACAGTTTGTAAACACATAAGCCGAACCCTGGGCAGTTGCTATCGGGACCTTTGTGCTTCCTGTAGCGGTAACTGTACCTGCAAAGAAACAGTTTTCCATAGTGCCGTAGTTAGACCATGCAAGACCGCCAAGGTTAGCTGAACTTACCGAGGCTGTGGACCAACAGTTAATCATTTTACTTCCTGCTCTCAGCGAACGGCAGATTGCCGCACCGTATGTGGTTGTGGAAACCGAACCGGTAACACCAAGGTTCATAATAACACCGGTGGTGTAGGGGAATACTGTTTTATCGGTAGAACCGGAAAGACTTACATTTATTGTGTGACCGTTACCGTCATATGTGCCGGCAAAGGTAGCACTTGAACCGATACCGGGATAATCTGCCTTTCCTGCAAGGTCAATGTCTGCATCCTGACGGATGTATTTACCGGTGTATTTTTCACCGTCAAGCATATTGCCTGTAAACTCAATAAAGTCGTAAGCGTCGTCAAGCACGTAGGGGTCATCCTGAGTACCGGTACCGGTTATACCGTCATAATCTTCGGTAACATGGTTCCAGTCCTCGGGGTCAATAATTTCAGCGGGAGCATAAACTCTGCCATTAACGGCAATTACCTGCTTGTTACCCATACTTACGGGAGCTCCGTCCTTAAAGTAATAGTTCTGGTTTTTAATTGCATACTTGTTACCGTTGTTAAATGTGAATTTGCCGGTTGTTGACATATATATACCAATGTCGGTAACATCAACAAAAAGCTCTTTTGAAAGCTGAGCAAGGTCAACACCCATAAGCTCAGCACAGTAGGGAGCAATATCGGTGTTATCAATTACATAATCGGTTCTGGTTGAGGGTGTATCGCCAAGAATGGGATTCAAGCCTTCAATTACGGGAACACCTTCAGGAACATACATCCATACACCAACATTCTGTGCAGTATGGTTTGTGGAGGTCCAGCCGATAGAAGAGGGGTTTTTACCTGATTTTACCTGGTCAACCTCTGCCGACATATTACCGGTATATATCATACCGCCGGTATCGTGGTCGGGAGCAGCTACAATAATAGTATCGTTTCTGCCCTTTGCGAAATCAAGAGCTACCTTGAATGCCGCATCAAAAGCAAGGTATTCGGAAGTGGTAACAACAGCATCGTTTGCGTGACCGCCGGAGTCAACCTTACTGCCCTCTACCATCAGGAAGAAGCCGTCTTCATCTGCTGAAAGTGAAGTTAAAGCTGCAGCAGTCATTTCAGCAAGGTTACCCTGTGCGGAGCTGAGGTTAACGTCATAGGGAAGGCTGTTTGTAGCAATGTTACCCCAAATTTTCTGACCGGGTTTAACAGCTGCCAGGTCTGCTTTTGTCGAAACAATAGTGTAGCCTCTGTCAATGGCGTTCTGAATTGTAGCATAGCTTGAAACCTGACCGTAGCCGGCACCAAGAACAACCTCAATACCTTTGTTTTCTATCTGCTGATAAATGTTGTAATAGTCACTTCTGTTGGAAGCGTGAGCCGAGAAAGCACCGGGAGTTGCATGCATCCATTCATAAGTAGCAATAAGACCGGTAGCTTTACCTACGGACTGTGCCGCTTCCACAAGGTTTGCAACGGGCACAAGTTTTTTGTCAACCCCAAGGTAACCGTTAACTGTTTTGTGACCGGTTGCCATAGCTGTACCTGCCGCTGCAGAGTCAGTTACACCGCCGGTTACAGGTGCTGTTGTCATACTACCAGCAAGCTGAGCTCTCATAGCCATGGGGTCGGTGTTTGTAACTGTTGCATTGGGATAAACGCTGCGGTCAAAACCACCGTCAGTTTTTACATCGTTTGCAAAATCGTAAAGAGAGTAACCGCCGCCGTCAGGAATCAGATAAATAATGTTTTTAATTACGGGTGTGGTATCTGCTGAAACGGCTGATGGTATAAGGGCACAAATAAGTAAAAGTGCCAATACAAGAGAGGTTATTTTTTTCATTTGGCTTATACTCCTTTCATGAATTATACTCGGGCAATGTATTTAAGCATTGCTGTAACATCGGTAATGGTAACCTTTGTATCGCTGTTGAAATCAGCAATATCAAGAACTGCATCAGCAAGATTAACTGTTCCTGCAACATGCTTAAGAACTGCAACAGCGTCAACTACGGAAATTTTACCGTTGCTGTCAACATCACCCTTGAGAATAGCTGAAACAATAGCAAGGGTTAAGGAATCAGAGGTTACGGCCGCTCCGCCATTTATGGGGGTTGCTGTGGCATTTATTACATAGTTACCGGAGAGACCGAAGCAGGACATAACACCGTTGTTTACGGCATTTTCAACGGGAACGCCATCCTTTGTAACAGAATAGGTGATGTCTGCCGGTACTGTGTTACCGAAAACATTTTCTGCTTTTACGGAAAGCTCGGCATTTTCGGAAGGAGAATACTGCGTTTTTGCAGAGGTAAGCTCAACTGCTACAATCTGTGAAGAAACAGCAAGGTCATCGAGATCAAGCTCTGTAGCAGAATCTACACCGGTAGCACCGATATACAAATAGTAAAGGTCATTTGCCGCAGGTGTGGGGAAAACAACATTGAAGTCAAAGGAAACTTTGCCGTTGGAATCAGAGGTGAGCTGATCAATGTAATAAACATTATAGTCAGAAGTGATTTCTTCAACTGTAAGCTTCATAACATTGTCACCATCCACAAACGCAGAGTTGTCTCTGTTGCCGAACATAAGAATGCTGACCTCGGCATCCTTAACAGCAGAACTGTCTGCGGATACAGTCACATTTGCTGTAACCTTATACTCGTAGTTGCCATCAGTATTGCCTGCAAGAGACATGGCAACGGGAGTTTCTACAGAAAGAACGGTTTCGGCAGCCATAGCGCTGATGCTGAAAAGACTCAGCATAAGAACAAGTGCCATGGAAAGAAAAAGAAATTTTTTCATGGTTTTACCTCCAAACATATAAGATACCTTTATTATAGTATAAAAAGGGGGGAAATTCAATGGTAATTCTGTATAAAAATATGAAATGTTTTTTGTAACATTAGTGAAATAAAATTAAAAAAACGGCACCCGTTTGGGTGCCGTTGAACACTATTTAATTTAAGGATTAAAGGGTGTTGCTGATTCTGGCAATGTACTTAAGAACAGCAATAGCGTCCTGTACATTAATAACACCGTCTTTGTTTACATCTGCCGCAACGGCCTGATGCTCGTCGGGAGCATAGGTATCTGCAACTGTTTTAAGAACATTTACAGCATCCATAACGCTAAGCTTGCCGTTTGTATCAGCATCACCTAAAATTACAACCGCAAAGTCAGCTTCGGCAGAAGCACCGTTTGCTGCAGTTGCGTATGCTACATAGTTACCGAAGGTGAGCTGGTTTGCAACAGAACCGATACCGGAAGCAGATACTTCGTCGCCTTTTTTTACTGTTACATTTACATCAGCGTCAACAACCTCACCGAAAACATTTTCTGCAGTTGCTGTAACATTAACCTCTTCACCTTTTATGTAAGTGTTTTTACCTGCTGCAACCTTTACAGCAACAATTTCAGAATAAACACTAAGACTGTCTTTATCAAGTTCAGCTGCTTTGTCAACATTTTCTGCACCTACACGAACATAGTAAAGGTCATCTTTTGCAGGTGTGGGAAGAATAACATTGAAAGTAAAGGAAGCTTTGCCGTCAGCATCTGTGGTTTCCTGGTTTACATAGTAAACGCTGTACTTTGATGTGATTTCATCAACTGTAAGATCAAGCTTGTCGCCTGCAACGAAAGCACTGTTATCCTTATTGCCGAACATCATAATGCTTGTTGCAACCTCAGGGTCAGCCTTAACATTTGCAGTAACAGAATATTCATAGTTGCCGTCGGTTTCTTTTACGAATGTCATTTCAACGGGAGCTTCAACAGTAAGCTCTGCAGCCATTACGGAAACACCGCAAAGTGCAAAAATAAAGGTAAACGCCAAAAGGATAGATAATAATTTTTTCATTTTTTTTACCTCCGGATTATATAGAAAATTTATATACATATTGATTATACAACAACTTTTAAAAAAAGTCAATAGAAAAAGTGAAAAAAATTACCAATTCCGCAGGGGAAATTAATAGTCTTCCACAAGGTATTCATTATCGATTTCGTAATCTCCCTCAAAAAATTCCCGTCTGTAGTTCTCGTTGTCCAGCATATGGTTGTAAACTATAGTTTTATAAAACGAAAGGTCTGCTTTTTCTGTGGGAATATAATTACCTTCCCGGTCAATAACTCCTGCATTGGAGATGATGGGGTAATTTTTGTGCATATCCATAAGATAATTCTGGTATGAGGTTTTTGGCATACCTATCATCTCAAGAACCCGTACGGCAAGATAGTTAAGGCTGGTGTCACCCAGGTGGAAATAGTCTGTTTCAAAGTTTTTCCAGACCATGTATTTGGTTATATACATCCGGAGATTTTCTTCATCGGTGAATTCCGAAAAGCTTTTTCCGCAAAGAGCCTCATAAAACTCTCTTTCCACACTGGGTTGATGGTCACCGAAAAAGATAATAACGGTGGGTTCTTCCACGGTGCGGAAATAGGTTATAAGGTCAAGGAGGGCCTTGTCGCTTTCGCGAATCAGAGAAAGGTATTGCTCGGTATATGGGAACTGACCGGGAAAATCTGTTAAATGAACGGTGCTTGTGAAATTTTCATCCGAATAGCTGCCGTGATTCTGCATGGTAACATTGAACAGGAAAAAAGGCTTTTCTTTGTCTCTTTTTTTGAATAAATCAATCACATTACGGTAATCGCAGGAATCCGAACAGTAGCTTCGGATATAGTCAATATTTGTCATATTGTCAAGGTAATACTGCGAATCAAAGCCCATATAGGAATAAATATTTGTTCTGTTCCAGCCACTTGCCCAATAGGGATGCATGGAAATAGTGGAATATCCCATTTTTTTCAGCTGCATCGGAAGTCCGCTTATTTCACCTTTACCGTCAAGAAAAGTCTGATAGGGGACGGAATTGTTTGGATAAAGCACAATGGAATCACCGGTTAAAAACTCGTATTCGGAGTTGGCGGTGTTTCCACCGTAAACCGATGTGTACACATTTCCGGTTATCATATCCGGATGAAGCCCTTTGTCAGCCGAATGAAGGAAGGGCATATAGTCAATGTCTGTATTGAAGGGTGCAAAAGCACCAAGGTCAGAAAAGGACTCATTCATAATTACGATTATGTTTGGCTTTACACCTGTATAGTTTTCTATATCGTCTTCAGATTTAAAAACCTTGTCGGCAGCCATTATATTGTCAGAGGAATATCCTTCAGGAAGCTTTACCCGGAAGTCCCTGGATTCCATAATCCAGTCAAGAAGAATGCCGTTCTGATGGCTCCAGTAGGTGAGGCGGATATCAAGACTTTTATAAAGGTTTGTACCGTAGCTTACTGCAAGAACACCAATGATAATTACGGTGTAAACTATCCTTTCAGGAAGCTTTATTTTTTTTATGTTTACCTTGGTCTGGCGGACAAAAAATATTACAAAAGCAGTAATCAGAGCAAACAATGAAAAGTATACTATATATTTGAATACATTAACGCTGTAAGAGGTACTTACATTCATAGCTGTACGGAAGGAAGTGAAATCCGAAATGAAAAGAGGTCGGCCGCGCATATCGTTCACAGCCTTGTTGCTGATACAAACGGCAGCAAAAAGAAAATTTGCAACAATGAGTGTTATGCTGAAGCTTCCCGAAATTGCGCCTATAAGTGTATAAATGCAGTATGTCAGCACCAGTCCTATGGGAAACTGCCAACAGAAAATACGGTCAGGAGCCATATACCTGGTTATGCTTTCAATGTAAAAATACATCATAAGAGTGTTGTAAAGAAACAGCATATTCCTGAAAAGAACGGGGTGTTTGCTGATTTTTTCACAAAGGCTCAACGGCAGAGCAAAAATAAGGGTAATAACCACCGGCGCAATAACATAACCGATGTGGGGAGTATACCAGCCGCATATGAACATAAGGCAGGTGAAAAGTATATTTAAACCGCAGAACCCACCGATAAGAGTTACACGGTCTTTGTTTTTTTCTGAAAGATTTGAATAAAAGGGAATTTTCAATTTCGGTCCTCCTTTGGAAAATCTCTGTGGTTTATTATATCACTATTGAATGTCTTTGTCAAATGTAAAATTAGCCTATTGACAGAGACCACCTAAAGGTGGTATAATTTGTACCAATGATGAAAAAAGGTGATATTGTTGAATAGAAAAAGTTTTTCGGGTACAATGCTGGTGATAACGGCAGGTGTGCTTTGGGGTATTATGAGCATTTTTGTTGAAGGTATGAAAGCAGAAGGGCTTGCACCCATGGAGGTTGTTGCGGTAAGAGCATGGGTTTCTTCGGCGGTAATGGTTGCTCTGTTGCTTTTTAAACCCTCTCTTTTAAAAATAAAGCTCCGTGATGTGTGGTGTTTTGCAGGAACAGGCATTTTAAGTGTTACTATGTTTAATTTCTGCTATTTTTCAAATATAATTCTTACATCACCGGGAGTGGCAGCGGTGCTTATGTACACCTCGCCGGTGTTTGTTATGCTTATGTCGGCGGTACTTTTTAAAGAAAAGCTTACGCTGATAAAATGTGTGGCCTGCGGAGCTACCTTTGTGGGATGCGCCCTTGTTAGCGGAATAGGAACAGACAGTAAAATTTCTCTTGCAGGTCTGTTACTTGGTCTCCTTTCGGGAATCGGTTACGCCCTTTACAGTATATTCAGCAGAATAGCCACAGAAAAAGGGTACGATTCCACCACGGTTTCAGCATATACTTTTTTGTTTGCCTGCATAGGCACAGCACCATTTATAAGTTTCGGAAGGGTTTCTGAAGCAATTTTCTGCAATGGAATAAAAGGCTTTTTGTTTGTGGTTTTCGGTGCGGTTATTATAACTCTTATACCCTATTATGTCTACACAAAGGGACTTACCTACATAGAAACAGGTACTGCAGGCGTTATAGCATCGGTTGAGGTTGTTGTGGCGGCACTTGTGGGATACATAGTATTCAACGAAAGCTTCGGCACAACAAAAATAATCGGCATTGCCGTGGTAATTCTGGCACTTGCTCTTATGAACATAAAAAAACGCAGTTGATCTCAACTGCGTTTTTTAAATTTCCGTGTCAATTAAAGTCCGAGAGATTTAAGATATTCTCTGCTCTGCTTTGCACATTCAAGAGGAGTAGCGGTTACAGCCTGGTCCTGTTCAACAATAAGAATTTCCGCCCCTGCTTCTTCTGCTGCTGCAATAATTGCGGGAATGTCCTGAATACCGCTGCCTACAGGCATAAACTGGAAACCTGCTTCTTCTTTTGATGCGGGCTTGTTGGATTCCCCGTCATCCCCGATAAGGTCATAAACGGGACCTGCTGCAAAGTTCTTGCAGATGAAATCCTTGAGATGAACAATATGTGCTCTGCCGGTGTACTTTTTAACATATTCGGCAGGGTTAACGCCTGCATATCTTACCCAGCAGGTGTCAATTTCTGTTTCGAGAATATCGGCAGGAACAGTTGCGTAAAGGTAATCAAGCGCGTACATACCGTCAATTTTTCCTGCGAATTCAAAATCGTGGTTATGATAACAGAACTGAAGACCACCGTCCTTAAGAACTTTGCCTGCTTTTTCCATTTCAGCAATTATAGCCTTGAATTTGTCGCTATCCAGACAATTTTCTGCAGGCATCCAGGGCATTACATAGTATTTTGCACCGAGAGCCTTAACAAAATCAACTGTTTCGGGCTTGTTCAAAACATCAAGATAGGTCTGATGTACGGAAACAGCCTCAAGGCCGGTTTCATCAAGAATTTTACGGATTTCTTCTGCAGTTTTGCCGCAGTATCCTGCAAATTCAACATAATCGTAGCCCATTTCCTTAACCTTTTTAAGAGTGCCCTCAAAGTCCTTTGCAAGGTCATCTCTTACCGAATAAAGCTGAAGACCGATTTTAAAGTTTTTCATAAAAAACCCCTCCGTATTTATTTATTTTTGTTATTTTAAACATAACACATTTTAAGGAAAAAGTCAATAGTCAATAGTTGTGAATGAATGGAAATATATTGGTGTTTATTTATCAATATTAATATCTGCTATCCATATGCTGTTGTCGCTGCCGTATTTTTCACAACCGGCAGGCTGCATCCATTCAGCAGTGGTAAGCAGGGCATTATTTTCCGAAACCTCGGTGACTGTAAAATTGCCAAGTCGTGTGCCAAGCTCAGGCACGAGGATTATTTCGCTTTCACGGACAAGGCAAAGTCTTTCCTCATCAAAGCGTGCGGCAAATATTGGAGCACGGTGGCGGAAAACATGGTCGTTGTGAGCACCTTTTCGGGTATAGGCAAGGAACAGTCCGTCCTTTAACCGAATCCAGTGCTGCATTGTGTTGTAGTTTTCAAGCATCGAGCCGTCATCCCATTTCCACGGCTGAGGGTCGGAAAAATTAAACCCGTCGTCGCTTACGGCAAAGGTTCCTTGAGTGTCACTTCTGAGGGTAAGGTAAAACCTGCCGTCAAAACAGGTAACAGAAGGCTCAAGCAGTCCCCGGTCACCATATTTCTCGCAAACAACCGGTGAACCGTAACCCACCATTTTAAATTGTTTGCCGTCGTAGGAATATCTTACGGTAAGGACCTTAGCCATGGCAGATTCCTTTGTCTGATAATAAAAAGGAACAAGAATATCGCCACATTCGTACTCGTAAATCTGCGAAGAGGGAACGGCGGATATATAATCAATGGGAAATTCAAGTGGCTCAAAGCTTTCCCAGTCCTCGGTGTGGGGGTCAAACTTAAACTGAATGGGGTCACGCACACCTATTGCATTTACAAGCACCTGGAAGTTATCATCTTTATAGCGGATAAGCTCGCCCAACCCAAACCATAGCTTGTGAAATTTATTGTAAAAAAACCATCCGGCTGGCTGAAGCCGGATGCCATTCTCAAAACGGGCAAGGTTTTTTCTCAGGCGTGGCTCTCCAAAGGTTTTACCGCCATCTGTACTTTTGGAAATGTACTGGTCGTAAAAAACATCACAGCCGGTGAGTAACAGCATCTGGTAGGTAAGATAAGCGGTACTGTTGCCGTCGTGAGTAATTTGCGGACATACCTTGCAGTATTTACCGTCGTAGCCTGAAAAAATGCGTTTTCTTCCATAAGAGAAAGTGAAATTTTTCATAAAAATACCCCCTTTTTGTGTCTGTTGAAATTATTATATCATAAAACCGTTTTTTGTCAAGTTTTTTCAAAGGAATAAATAGATGTATGAAAAAAGTGTATATTTTTTGCCGTTTTTTTAAAAAATAAAAATAGAAGCGTATATAAAAATGCAAAAAAGTATGATATAATATAATTAACTCGAATTAACTCGGAAAAATTATCTAAAGGAGATGCTTTAAAAATGAAAAAAATTTTATCTTTCACACTTGTGTTATGTATGCTTATGAGCATTTGCATGGTGACTGTTTCGGCAAGCACCACCGGAATTGAAATTCCTGAAAATGCAGAGCTTGTTTATACAAATAACTGTGCAACCCTTGATGGCTGGACAGGTAACGGTAAGATTACCGCAAATGCATACGGCTATGAAGGCAGCACAATTACCCTGAATGCTAAAAATCAGTCGGCATCCTTTAACATACCGGAGGAGTATTGTTTTGCCAGGAATTCGATTGTAACCTTTAAGTTTTATTCGGTTTCACTTAATCACGCATTCAGCGTAGGTCTGGCAAAACATCGTGTCGGCGGAAATGTAAGGGCGGTTTATAACAGTAAAAACTACCTGACCTATGAACAGAATGTAGGGTATTATTTTTACAATGGTGCACAGCAAAGCAAAGGCTGGCACGAGTTTGCGGCGCTTGTTGACAGTTCGGGAAGCATTCAGCTGTACATAGACGGTCAGCTTCTCACAAAGAACGGTGCTGCATGGAGTATAACAGGAGAAACAATTTCCCAAATAAATATGAGTATTCCCGGCTGGTACGGAGGCTACGAGGGTGCAGTTGCCGATATTAAGATTTACAAGGTTGTTGTTCCTGAGGGAATTAATGAATTCGTTGTCAACGGCAAAAAAGCAACTATTGATGATGAAACAGGCACCATTACAGCAGCTGTTTGCGAGCTTGACGAGGAAATTACCGCAACATACACCTTAAGAGAGGGAGTGGGTGCGTTGGATATTCGGCAGAACGAAAGGGTTTGTGATGGACAGAAAATTACCTATACCAACGGTGATGTGACATTGGAATACACCCTTAAAATCAACAAAACACCCTTTGCGAAGGAAGGACTGCTTGATGAAGAGTTTTTCGGCAAATGGGAAAATGGTGAATGGGTAACCGAAGGTAAGCTTAATTATGAATATAACGGTGGGGTACTTGAAGAGGTTGAAGCTTGCGTGAAAACGGGAGATTATAATGGAGCAAAAGTTAAGCTTCTGGAATATTTCAGAAACAGAACGGGAATAAGCTCCCTTCCTATGACGGAAATTGACATATCTCTTGTTGAAGAAAGCCCCAAGCAGGCGATACTGACAAGCGAGAACATATTCAGCGATGTGAGTATTCAGGACCGTATAGAGTTTGAATCGGATGTGGCAGAGGTGTCTGCTGAAGTGACGGAAGCCGTAGTAACAGCTTTTGGTGGTTCGAAGGAAATCTGCTTCTATTTATGGTGTGCGGATAAAAGTGAGAATGTTGTGTCAATTTCCTCACGAGAGGGAGAAAATCCTCCTGTGATTATTCTTGAAAATGCGGAAGGAAACCGTGCTGAGGTTTATCCCTCAAAAGACTCTTACATAACAGGCGGTACAAATGAGAATTACGGAGGGGCGGAAGAACTGAAAATATGCGGTCACGGATATCCGTTTGATACAAAAGAATCTCGGGCATATATGGTGTTTGACCTGAAAGGGGTTGAAAAGGACTTTGAACCGGTCAGGGCAGTTCTTAAGGTTACAGGCAGAAACAATTCCGAAAATGGAGAAAAAACCGAGGTTATGGTTTTCAAAGAAGGGGACTGCTCCTGGAATGAGATGACGGTGACCTGGAAAAACATACTTAAGGGCGTGTATTCCTGGAAGGGCGGTACTTTTGACTGGAAAGCACCTGCAAACTCCCGTGGAGAGTGGATAAATGGTGTCAGCCGTATGTACTATATGCCACGCCTTGCCGTTGAGTGGATAAAAAATCCTGCAGAAACAAAATATCCGGATACATATGTGCGTCTGCTTTGGGAGTTTATGGGACAGAATACATACTATTTCCCAAGTCCGTCCACCGAAATATCCCGCCGCAGTATAGATGTTGCAAACCGTAGCATAACCCTTATGAGGTCCTACGACTTTTTCCGCAAGTCGGAGCAGATGACGGCAGAGGTTAATACAGAGCTTCTGAAACTGTTGTGGCAACAGGCGGACTATGTCCGCAAGGATGTAAAAATGATGGGAAACAACTGGGATGTTTTGAATGCTCAAAGCCTTTACTATGCATCATCCTTCTTCCCTGAGTTCAAAAATGTTGACGAATGGTCAGAATATGCTCAAAAAATTATAAAGCAGAGAATGATGAGCCTTACTTATGCGGACGGAAGCTGTCTTGAGGGATGCATATGGTACAGCACCGTAGTTGCAAGCGGAGGGCAGACAATAGTCGGCCTTGCACAGCTTAACGGCGGAAAGGTTGACCCTGAAATCCGTGAAACCGTAACAGCATTGCAGAATTTTGTTATGAACGGTATTTACCCGAACGGTCGGGAAATAACCTGGGGAGACGGCTCTACAAATAATCTCCTTTCGTACATTGAAAGTGCGGCAAATATCACATCAACTCATTACAGGGATTATTTTAAATATGTTGCAACAGGCGGTAAAGAGGGAACAGAGGCTCCATATACATCAACCTTTTTTGGAGGTGTAAGCTCTGCGGCAATGAGAAGCGGCTGGACATCCGATGCGGTGTATATGTTTATGACAAACTACTCCAAAGGGCACAGCCACCCCGACCTTCTTTCACCTCTGGTTTATGCTTATGACAAGCCTCTTATTGTCGATGTGGGAAAAACAGGCTATGATGTTACATCTATTAATATGAACTGGCTCAGAGGCTCTACAGAGGCTCATAACACAATTGAAATAAATAATACAAACCAGGCAAGAGAAAAAGGAAAGGTAAATAACTGGATTACCAACAGCGGTGCGGATTTTTATGACGGTGCACATTCGGGCTATGACGGCTTTGATGTCCACAGAAGTGTACTGTTTGTTAAACCCGATTATTTCATTGTATCGGACTATATCAATCCGACAGACGCCGAAACGGTTAATCGTTACGACCAGCACTGGCACTATCATCCCGGGGCAAACCTTTCCCTTGACGGAGTAAGCAAAAAAACACAGACAGCATACGACACAGGTGCAAATATTCAGGTGGTGCCTGCTGACGGTGATGAAATTACCGCAACACTCCGCGACGGATACAATGCTACATACGGACTTGCTTCGGTAAAGTTCACCGAGTACACCAAGGAAGTGGCAGGTGAGGTAACCTTTGACACAATCCTTTATCCAACAAAAGAGGGGGATACCCGTGAGGTCACCGTTGAAAGACTGGCAGTTTCTCCTGACCCCGGTAAAAAGGCAACGGCACTTTCAATTAACACGGGCGACGGTGTTGATACCTACTATATGTCGCACCTTGCAAAGGACTTTGAAACAGTAACATTCGGCAATTATACCTTTGACGGTAAGGTTGCATTTATAAGCGAAAATAACCTTCAGATAATTGAAGGTACAACCTTTGCAGAGGGTGAAACCGACCTTGTAAAGAGCAATTCTTCAATACGCAGTATTAACCTTCGGTTTGAAGGAAACACTCTTGAAATTGACGGCGAAAGACTTGTAAAAACCACCGACAAGGAAAAGGCAATCGCAATTTATTCACCTGATGTAACAAGTGTTACTTATAAGGGTGCAACCATTGATTTTGTAAAAGACGGTGATTATATCTATGCCGTGGGAAATGTTGTTACGGACGATAACACCCTTTTCCGTGAGGAATTTACATCAGACCTGAGTTCCTGGAGCAATCGAAAAAATGTGCTTATCAACAACAGCCGTCTCGGTGTTTATGACGGTGGTATTGCATCCCGTAACATAAGCGGAATGGGTTATATCCTTGAGGCGGAAACGGAAATTGCAAAAGACAGTGCAGAAATTCATTTTAATGTAAAAGATCTTAATGAAAACGAGTACATTTTAAAGCTTGATGCCGAGGCGGGCAAGGCTGTTCTTGTGAAAAATGTTGACGGCACCGGTACCGTGCTTGCGGAAAAGGTTTTCGCTTTTGAAAAACACAGAAAATATGCGGTAAGAATTGAATCGGATAGTAGAAAAATTTCGGTACAGCTTGATGGTGTACAGATAATTGACATCAGCGATTCGACTTATGCTTATGGTACGGTAGCTCTTGGAACAAGTGCAGAAGGTTATGCTTATTTTGACAATGTTATGATGACGGCTATGGATATCCCCGATGAGCCCATTTATGAGGATTTTGAGGATAAGACGGGCACTGTTTCCGGCAAGTTCCCTGTAAGAGGTAATAAAGCCTGGGAACAGACCGGCACAAGCTCCACAAGTGCAATTGTTAAGGAAACCACCGACCGAGGCGGCAATTCCACAAAGGCTCTGTTCTTTGACGGTATAAATGCGGCAGTTACCCTTAAAAATGCATCACTTCCGAAGGAAGGCAATTACACTCTTTCAATGTGGATTTACGATGAGTTTGTATCGGGTAGTATTACCAACTTTACCGTAAACTTTGATAACTGCTTTGTAGGCTTTGACCCCAACCTTGCAAAGAGCAATGTATGGCGCTGCAGACCTTCTACTGCAACATCAAGCGCAGGCAATGCCGACATAAAAACCGTGGAAGGCAAAACCATTCCCCGTTCAAAGGGCTGGCATCACCTTGAAATGAAGGTAGAGGACGGTCTTGGCACACTTTACATTGACGGTGCAGAGACTACCTTT
>JAZQCS010000076.1:0-29918 GCA_045546415.1 Clostridia bacterium
TGTGATACAATTGATGGGTGACAACAACATTCCTAAAATTTGCCTGAACTTTCTTACTCCTAATGAAATGTTAGGCAAATATTTGGGAGTGATGTAAAACATTTAAGGGGTTAAGCAGTAAACTGCTTAACGCCCTGTAAACATTATATCACTATACTTGTTGTCAAGGTAAGACGGCTATGCCGTTCCACCTTGACAAGGCGAGTTTGGCATGAAATTTTTTATTTTTTGAAAAAAGTGTCACCCATCATTGACAATTGCACATGATATGATGAGAAAAACTTGGGTAAATATTGACATTTTGGGCAAGATATGATATAATAAAAACTGCGACACAACTTTAACTTAAAAATATTTGACAAATCATAGGAGAAGTGTTTTTATTTCGGTAAAAACGCATTCTCTTTTTTGGCTATCTCTTATGATTTGTCAAAGTTGTGTCGCAGCAATTGAGGTTATGCGTTTTTCGGTGCGTAGCTTCAGCTGCGCACTTTTTAATTTAAAGGAGAAAACGCTATGCCAGATTACGAAACCATGTACAAAAAATTATTCAATTCGGTTACAGACGCCATTGAAATGCTGCAGGAGGCTCAGAAAAAAGCAGAAGAAAAATATGTTGAATCCTCTGAGCATGAAGAAAGCAAAATAAAGGTTTTATCGAAGAGTGAGTAAGGAAAAAGGTCACATCAATCTGATGTGACCTTTAGTTATACAGTATTAATACCCCCTACGATTTCAGACAACAAATTTTTCTGTCTTTTACACATATCGTAATAAAATACGCGCCGTTTTGGAAATAATCATATCCTTTTAGCCTTGTGGGCTTTCGTTTTTGCAATTCCATTGTTTACCCTTCGTAATTATCATCCGTCAGAAGGTTTGTGCCCTCTGCGGCGTTTACTGCCAGGGTGTCACATCTTTCGTTTTTGGGATGACCTGCGTGACCCTTTATCCATTTAATTTCAACCTCGTGGGTTTTAAGCAGGGGTAAAAGCCTTTCCCACAAATCAATGTTAAGGGCTTTTTTGCCATCGGACTTTTTCCAGCCCTTGGCTTTCCAGCCATAAACCCAGCCCTTGCCGATAGCGTCTGCAAGATATTTTGAATCGGTGTACAAATCCACACGGCAAGGCTGTTTCAAGGCTTCAAGCCCTACAATTGCCGCCAGAAGCTCCATGCGGTTGTTTGTGGTAAGAGCATAGCCTGCGGAAAGCTCCTTTTCCTTTTCACCGTATTTTAAAATTACCCCATAACCCCCTTTTCCGGGGTTTCCCCGGCAGGCACCATCAGTAAACAGCTCAACAAATTTCTTTTCCATAAAAATCACCCATATTAAAGCTTAAGGGAGTTTAAAAAACCCCCTTTTTATGTACTATTTTATTTCTTCTAAGAATTCAGCAATTCTTCGGAGTGCCTCTTCAATGTTTTTAATTGAATAACAGTAGGAAGCGCGGATAAAACCTTCACCGCTTTCTCCGAAGGCGTCACCGGGAATAACTGCAACCTTCTTTGCTCTGAGAAGCTTTTCGCAGAACTCTGCCGAGGTCATGCCGGTACTTTTAATGCAGGGGAACACATAAAATGCACCCTCAGGCTCAAAGCACTCAAGCCCCATTTTGCGGAAACCGTCCACCATTACACGACGGCGGTAGTTATATTCGTTCTTCATTCGTTCAATTTCGTTATCGCCGCTGCGAAGAGCCTCAATAGCCGCATACTGACTTGTTGTAGGTGCGGACATTATAGCAAACTGATGAATTTTAATCATTGAGCCGATAATTGTGGAATTACCAACAGCATAGCCAAGACGCCAGCCGGTCATTGCGTAGGACTTTGAAAATCCGTTTACAATTATTGTGCGCTCACGCATACCGGGAAGGTTAGCAATGGAGCAATGCTCAATGCCATAGGAAAGCTCGCTGTAAATTTCATCCGAAAGCACCATGATGTTGGTGTCGCGAAGAACATCTGCTATTTTTTCCAAATCCTCGCGGGTCATAACTGCACCGGTGGGATTGTTGGGGTAGGGCAGAACAAGAAGCTTTGTTTTAGGAGTTATTGCCGCCTTCAAAACCTCAGGAGTAAGCTTGAAATTGTTTTCCTGGGTTGTTACAAGCGGAACGGGCTTGCCGCCTGCAAGAATTGTACATGGAGTGTAACAAACAAAGCTGGGCTCGGGAATTAAAACCTCGTCACCGTCATCAATAAGTGCACGGATGCAGGCATCAATTGCTTCGCTTCCGCCAACTGTTACCATAATTTCGGATTTCGGGTCATATTTTAAATTGAACCTGCGGTTGAGGTAGTTGGAAATTTCATTTCTCAGCTCCACAAGACCCCAGTTTGAGGTGTAGTGAGTGTTTCCCTTTTCGAGGGAATAAATACCTGCTTCGCGGATAGCCCAGGGAGTAACAAAGTCAGGTTCGCCAACGCCAAGAGAAATGGCATCCTTCATTTCGGAAACGATGTCGAAAAACTTTCGTATACCGGAAGGCTTGGTGTTTTTTACCTTTGATGAAAGCATATCTTCCATATTCATCATAAAGTAATCACCTGCCTGTCATCAATTTCCTCATCGGTGAAAATAACGCCCTGCTCTTTATACTTTTTAAGTACAAAGTGAGTGGCTGTGCTTACTACAGATTCCATAGGAGCAAGCTTTTCTGCAACAAAAAGAGCAACCTCTTTCATGGTTTTTCCGTTAATAATAACCGTAAGGTCAAAACCACCGGACATAAGATAAACTGTATCGACCTGAGGATATTTATAAATGCGGTCGGCAATTTTGTCAAAGCCCTCACCGCGCTGAGGTGTAACCTTCAGCTCAATAAGAGCTACAACATTGTCAGACACAACCTTTTCCCAGTTAATCATTGCCTTGTAGCCGAGGATTATTTTATCCTCCTCAAGCTGCTCAATGGCAGCAATTACAAGGCTGGGGTCGGCATCAAGCATAACTGCAATTTCCTCAGGGGTGTACATACAGTTATCTGATAAAATATCTAAAATTTTCTCTCTTAAATTTTCTTTCATTTTTCCAAATCCTCTCATTCAGACAAAGCATCGTCAAGAGCTTTTTTATAAGCTGCCATTGCAGCAATAAGGTTTTGCCTTGAAACAATAACCTTTCTGCGGAAGCTCTCTGATTCTGCAACAATTTTTTTGTATTCGTTCTCAGCGGAAAGCTTGCGCTGGTCCGCAAGAGCAGCGGCATCGGCAATGATTGTGTCTGCCTTAAGCTTTGCACTTTCGACCATTTCGTTGGCTTTTTCCTCCGCAATAAGAAGTGCAGAAGGAATTCGGCTTCGCTCTTCTTCCAGAACGGATATTTTTTCAAGCAAGTCAGCGGTTCGTTTTGCACGGGCTTCAAGCTGAGCATTGAGCTGCTCCGCCTCTTCCTTTGCGCGGCTGAGCTGTATGTTTAATTCTTCAATAGTGAGTTTTGCCTCTGTGAGCAGCTTTTCGGAGGCAACCTTGGCGGAAATAAGCTCATCTATACGGGCATCCTTGCCCCGAATGGCTCGCTCGTAATTCTCACGCTCCTCCTGAGCTTCGTTTCTCTCAGCGGTGAGATTATTTTCAAACATAATAATTTTAGCTCTCATTTCACGGTCCAGGTCTTCAACATATGTGTGAACATCCTCTTTTTTATAACCGAACATTGAGCTTTTAAGCTTTTTTTCTACCATAGGGTATTCCTCCTTTCTGCGGAAAAAAGTTTTGATTTATTATATCATAAATTGAAAAAAAAGTCAAGTGCTAACGGCTGAGTCCTATGTTTTTAAGGGAAAGCTCCTGCTTTTCAAACATAATCTTTTCTTCCTCTTCGGTCATGTGGTCATAGCCAAGTAAATGAAGGACGGAATGTGCAGCAAGAAAAGCAAATTCACGCTCGGGACTGTGTCCGTATTCCTCCGCCTGGGCATAGGCTTTTTCTACGGAAATTATAATATCACCAAGCACAAGCTTGTCATCCTCGTAATCCTCAGGAGTGGCAAAAATTGCTCCGGGAGTATCGAATTCCAGCATGGGGAAGGAAAGAACATCGGTTTCACGGTCAATTCCGCGGTAGTTATTGTTTATTTCGCGGATATCCTCGTTGTCAGTAAGAGTAACGGCAATGTCGCATTCAACCTCAACCTTCTGGTCGGAAAGAACCTGGTTGACAGCACTTATTATACTTTCCGTAATGATTTCGGGTACATCCGGGATATTGTCGTTTCCATACTGAATTGTAATTTTATTCATTGTTATTCTCCTTTACTTGTCTGAAAATTTTTTTGCGGAAGGCTTCATCTCTGCCTTCAGCCTGTCCTTTTTTCTGGTCGTAAATTTCATATGCTTTAATTATGCGTTGAACAAGGGGATGACGCACAACATCCTTTTCGGAAAAACGGCAGAAAGCGATATCTTCTACTTCATCAAGAATTTTCATTGCCTCTTTAAGACCCGATTTTTTGCCGACGGGAAGGTCAATCTGGGTGATATCTCCGGTAACAATCGCCTTTGAACCGAATCCGATTCGGGTTAAAAACATCTTCATCTGCTCCGGAGTGGTGTTCTGTGCCTCGTCAAGAATAATAAAGGCATCGTCAAGGGTTCTGCCTCGCATATATGCAAGAGGGGCAATTTCAATAGAACCGCGTTCTACATAACGCTGGTAGTTTTCAACACCCAGCATATCATAAAGAGCATCGTACAGGGGACGAAGGTAGGGGTCAACCTTCATCTGAAGGTCACCGGGCAGAAAGCCAAGCTTTTCACCTGCTTCAACAGCAGGACGGGTAAGAATTATACGGCTTATTTCCTTGTTGCGGAAGGCTTTTACAGCCATGGCAACCGCAAGGTAGGTTTTACCTGTGCCGGCAGGACCTATGCCGAAGGTAACCGTGTTTTGCTCAATTGCTTTTATATATTTTTTTTGGCCTATGGTTTTGGATTTTATGAGCTTTCCTGAGGAGGTAACACAAACTGCATCGCTGGAAAGCTCTTTCATCTGCTCAACCATACCTTCATCTACCATGTTCACGGTGTAAAGAATATTCTGTGTTGTAAGAGGTTCCCCCTTACGGATAAGCTCAATAAGTGAAAGAACAGTTTTTTCACCTCTGGCAATATCGTGAGGCTCACCTTCAATTTTTATTTGTGAATCGCGGTTTAAAAGGCGGATATTAAGCTCTTTTTCAAGAAGCTTTGCGTTTTCGTCAAAGTTTCCGAACAGAGAAATAACAATATCAATATTTTCCGCATCAATAAATTTTTCTGCCATAAATTAATCCTCTCAGTCTTCTGTTGTGTCCGGGCGGATTGCACCGGGGGTTATATTTTCCCTTAAAAAAGGTTTTTGTTCAAAGGTTATTTCAGCACTTTTTGCAATGTTTTCGCGGCATTGAGCCTTTAAGGTAACCGTTATGTTCTCTTCTGAGGTGGTTACATCAAAGCTGTGGGAAAGAAGATTTTTTTCTCCTACTGTGCTTATGAGCAGGGTATAAAGACGGGCTTTCAGCTCCGCTTCGGCATCCGTGGGATTGCGCTCTGCCGGGGAAGGGACAACCTCGTTATAGCAATAGGTACGCAGGCTTGCCGGAAGAAAATATTCACCAAAAAATTTTATAGGTCTTTCGGTAATTTCTCCGTCGTAATGGGCATATGCAGGAGGCTTTAAAAACAGGTTGAATTCTTTGCCAAACAGGGATATACAATATTTTTTCGTGGTTTGACCTGTTTTTATACGGTCAGTATAACGAAGGGGCAGGCTTTCGGTAAAAACCCTTTCGGTACGGGCAAAAACATCTCCGTCAGCAAAAACATACAGGTCTCCGTAATTTGTAATGGGGGTTATTCCGCTTATGAGCAACTGACCTTCAGTAACCGCAGCACCTTCGGATACTGTACTGTGTCCCCTGCGAACAATAAGCTTTTCAATAACACCGCTGTGGGCGGCTACAATGTTTCTTGCGCGGTCAGCAGGATCAATTTCAGGCACCTTTGTGCTGTAACGGACATCGACCGTCAGCTTTGTGCCGTGAATTTCAGCATAAAAACGGGTATATTCCGGGTACATTGACAGAACTTCCTGCTGAAGCTTTGTGGCATTCAAACCGCTTTTTGGCATTCCGCACACAATTCCGCTGTCGCGCAGAATTGACGAAATTTTCTGTTGCTGTACAGGGTCGGGCTCAGGAATTTCAATCACCCATACCCTTGAACAGAGCCATACAAGAAGAATAACTGCCGCGGCAAAGCCCATACAAAAGGTTTTGCGTTTTTTTAGTTTCTGTATGAAAAACGGCAGTCCTCTGCGTTTTAAAACACTTATCCGGCAATCGTAATCCCTGGCGTAAAGCTTTACACTATGGTATAAACCGGGTGGGATTTCTGCAGAGGCAAACTCTCTGCCGTGGCGTTTCAGAGCAAGCAAATGCATATTATCCGAAACGCAGGCGTTTAAAAAAGCCTCTGTGTTTTTGCCTTCTATTCTTATTATAACATATCCTGACCAAAAATGGAATAGTTTTTTTAACATTTTTTCACACTCCTGTTCAGACAATGTAGGAAAAAGAATGAATTATTCCGCAGAGCTGTAAAAAGCCGGTTTCAAGCCGGCTGACTATGAAATTTTCACCGGTTACGGTAAGTATGAAGCCGGAAGAAGCAAGGCTCAGAAAAGTATCGGTATATTCAATAACCGAAAGCGCACCCTCGCAGGTCAGCTCGGTGTTTCCTATAACAGTAATTTTCAGTGTGCCGGCAAGAAATTCTTTTGGAATATCCAACGCATCGGCAACCTTTTCAAGCTGTGCAATCCCACGAGGGGAAATGTTGCGATGACCCTTTGATTCGGACATTGTTAACCACCTTTTTTGATTTCTGAATAAATTTTATGAGCTTATTCGTCTTTAAATTACATTTTCAGAATATATTTTACAAAGAAAGGAGTGCTACACCTTGAAAAAAACAGTTTTTATATTTTTTGGCGGAGTTATGTTGTGGTCAGTTATGATTACGGTGAATCCCGAATCTGCAAAAGAGGGAGCATTGTGCGGACTCAGACTTTGCGGTGAAACACTCATTCCGGGACTTTTTCCTTTTATGGTATTGGGAAATATGCTTGTGCTTTGCGGAGGAGGAGAGGTCTTGAGCAGATTTTTTTCTGCCGTGGTACAAAAAGTGCTGAAAATGAATGGAGCGTGCACACTTCCTGTTATTACCGGGCTTATTTCGGGTGTGCCGGTGGGAGCCTGCGTTACGGCAGAAATGGTTAAAAACGGGGAAATATCACCGGAGGAAGGAGAAAAGGTATTGTGTCTTTGCGGAAACCCCGGCCCGGTGTTTATGCTTTCTGCCGTACCTGCTATAATTGGCTGCAACAAAAGGGCCGGTATTGTTTTGTGGGCTTCAGTTACAGTTTCGGCTTTTATTTCCTTTCTTCTGATTAACCGCAAAGGAAGCCCTTGGGGCTGCACATCAAAAAAAAGTGACATAAAGCCCATAGCCCAATGTGTTGTGGAATCGGTAAAAAACGCGGTAACATCAATGCTCAATGTATGTGGATTTGTAATTTTTTTCAGCGCGTTTCTGGCGCTTGTTCCCGAAAGCCTCGGAGCAGGAAAAACGCTCATAACCGTACTGTCTGAAATGACTCTGGGGTGTGAAAGAGTGGGAAGAACTGCCCCTGCCGGAAATATCCGGCTGATTTTTGCTTCTGTGGTGCTGGGCTGGACCGGGTTTTCTGCTCATGCACAGGTTGTTTCGGCAATTCAGGGAACAGGAATGAAGATGAAATGTTATTTTAGGGGAAAAGCATTTCAAACGGTTATAGCTCCGCTTGTTACAATTGTAATTATAAAGCTCTTTCCGGAAACGCTGACTGTAAATGTTACCCGGACACATCCGGCAATTATTACGCTTACAAGTTCTTTTATGATTTTATTAATTGTAATTATTTTTGCTCTTTTAGTGCTGTCAATTTCTTCAGAGAGTAAGAAACAAGCAAAAAAGTGAGAACAATGGCACAGTAACCGATAGCGGTGTAAAGCTTGCTCACAAGGGTGGTGAAGCCTGAAAGTGCAATGAAAAAAGCGGAAATGCACAGTATAAGAGAGAGGGATACGGAGGAAACTCCGGGGAATTTTTTTCTGATAATTTCAACAAGTCCGAAACCGTTGCCCAGGGCTGTGGTCAGCATTGAAAAATAAACCGTTATTCCGTAAAAAACTCCGAAAAAACGGCTGTACTTCATTGCAAGAGCCAAAGCAGGCACAGAGCTTAGCCCGAAGCCTTCGGTAAGAGAGGAAAAATACATAAGCAGACTGCATATGCCGAGCAGAATACCACCGAGAATTCCTGAAGCTACAGCACTTTTCCGTGAGGAGATACTGCTTTTAAGGGGGAGGATAACGGAGGGGACTGAAAGCAGATTGTAGCTTACATAAATTAAAGCCGAGGTGCCGGATGCTGCAACCGTAAGTAAATCGGAAAAAGAAACCGACACACTTTGCTCCCGGGTTAAAATTGACAGAACACCAAGAAGAGTTATGCCGGAAAGCATCAACGGAGTAAGTAAAAGGTTTACCGTTTTAAGCCCGTTTGCTCCGGAAATAAAAACAAAAAAGCAAACAACAGCCATAAAGCCTGTGCCATGAATATAGCTTCTGCCAAATTCCTGGGAGAACAACGCACCGCTTCCTGAAAGCATTATACAAAAAGCAGAGTACATAAAAATAACACCTAAAAAGGAAAAAAATCTGCCGGATTTTTTGCCCGAAATTTTACGGCAAAAGTCTCCGTAAGAGGTAAAATCACCATCATATACGCCCAGGGTTATGCCGGCACCACAAAGGGAAATAATAACACAGCTAAGCAGAACACCAATAAGACCCCAAAAACCATATTGACCAAAAAAGAGCCATATTTCAAGGCCTGAGGCAAAGCCCGCTCCTATAACCGTTCCCACAAAAACCATACACAGGGAGAAAAAACGGAAAAATTTCATAGTAACATCCTTTCCTGCAGAAAATAAGTGGTAATTGTAAAAATATATGTAAAAATAAAGAGGAGTAGAAGGTTTACTACTTGATTTTTTCTTCCCGGTGTAGTAAAATATATCTGAAACCATAAAAAGGATGCTTTTGAAAATGACTGAAAAACTTTTGAATATTCTTGAATATAATAAAATACTTGAACTAATTTCAAAAAGGGCGGTAACCTCTACGGCAAAGGAGGAGATACATTCGTTACGGCCGGTAACGGATTTTGACCGTGTACTTGAACTGCAGGGAGAAATGTCGGATGCCACAGCAATGCTGGCACGCCGTGCCATGCCTCCGGTTTCTGCAATAGCAGATGTAACCGGAGCCCTTAAGAGAAGTGAGGCGGGCGGCGTTTTGGGTGCCGGTGAGCTTATGGCAATAGGCGCTGTTCTCCGTACGGCAAAACAGGTAAAGCGTTACCTTGAAGCGGAAGAGGATATAGCAACAATAAACGATATTTCCGCAAGCATAACCGTAATATCTGACCTTGAAAGGGATATTTCTGATGCAATAATAAGCGAAGAGGAAATTGCCGACAGCGCTTCGGCAGGGCTTGCGGCAATCAGACGAAAAATGCGGAGCCTCTCCGGAAAGATAAAGGATATCCTGAATGATATGCTTCACTCCGAAAAATATACTAAGTATCTGCAAGAACCTATTGTGACAATGCGCGGAGACAGATATGTTCTTCCGGTAAAATCCGAAAGCAGAGGCAGTGTGCCCGGCATACTTCACGACACCTCTGCAACCGGGTCAACTGTTTTTATTGAGCCTATGGCGGTTGTTGAAATTAATAATCAGCTGAGAGCACTCACTTCCTCGGAAAAAGAGGAGATTGAAAAAATCCTTGCGGAGTTTTCGGTAAGAGTGGCAGAGCACAGTATAGAAATTGCAGAGAATTTCAAAGCGGTTATCCGTACCGACATTATGTTTGCCAAAGCATCTTTCTGTGTGGATTACCGTTGCCATACACCGGAGCTTAACCGGGAAGGTTATGTAAACATTAAACAGGGAAGGCATCCGCTGATTTCAGCTGACAAGGTTGTGCCCATTGATATTTATCTCGGAAGGGATTTCCATACACTTATAATTACCGGTCCAAACACCGGCGGTAAAACCGTAACCCTTAAAACTCTTGGCTTGTTTTCTCTTATGACTCAGTCCGGCTTACAGATTCCCGCACAAAGCGGCAGCTCGATGCCTGTGTGGGAGGATGTTTTTGCGGATATTGGTGACGAGCAAAGTATCGAACAGAGCCTTAGTACCTTTTCGGCACATATGGTAAATGTTGTGGATATTCTCAGCAAGGTTACGAAAAACAGCCTTGTGCTTTTTGATGAGCTTGGTGCAGGTACTGACCCGGAGGAGGGCGCTGCACTTGCAATTGAAATTCTTGAATATGTACGGAATTTTGGCGCAGCGGCAGTTGCAACAACTCATTACAGCGAGCTTAAGCTTTATGCACTTTCTACCGATGATGTTGAGAATGCTTCCTGCGAGTTTGATGTGGAAAGCCTTTCTCCCACTTACCGTTTGCTTATTGGCCTGCCCGGTAAGAGCAACGCCTTTTCAATATCCAAAAAGCTTGGTCTTCCCGATAAGGTAATTGAAGGGGCGAGTGCAAGACTTACTGCTGAGTCTGTAAGGTTTGAGGATGTTATAGCAGAGCTGCAGACAAAGAGAGAAAGCGTTAACGAGGCACTTGCCGAGGCGGAAAAGCTCAGAGGTCAGCTGAAAAGTGAAATGCGGACGGCAACTGAGAAAAACCGCGAAATCAAAGATAAAAACAGAAAGCTTCTTGATGAAGCACGGCTTGAGGCGGCCCGTATTGTTCAGGATGCCCGTGATGAAATGAATGCCATTTTAAAAGAGGCAAACAGAGTGGCAAGAGAGTCAGCAAAAAGTGACCGTAGCCGGGAAATTGAAAAGGTGCGTAAACGCCTTAAGGAGGCGGGGGACGGTTACGATAACGAGCTTGGCAAACGAAGGGCTCAGCTTGGCACAAACAAACCGCTGAAGGATGTACGCCTTGGTGAAACCGTTGAAATTGTCTCCATGAATGAGCAGGGGGAAATTGTTGTTCTTCCAAACTCCTCCGGAGATGTTATGATTCAGGTGGGTATAATGAAAATCAAGGCAAATCTCAGAGATTTGCGCCGCGTAAAGGAAAGCGCCCCAACAAAACCGGAAAAAACACGGGGAGCTTCGGGCAGAGGAATAGAAAGCAAAACCATGACAGCCTCCACCGAGCTTGATATCCGCGGACTTATGGTGGATGAAGGTACCGTTCTTCTTGATAAATTCATTGACGATGCTGTAATGTCTTCGGTGAAAACTCTTTCGGTAATTCACGGAAAAGGCACCGGTGCCCTGAGGGCCGGGATTCATAATTACCTTAAACACAACAAATTTGTTAAATCCTACCGTCTTGGTGTATTTGGTGAAGGAGACAGCGGTGTTACAATAATAGAGCTTAAATAAAAATAAAACCCGAAACAAAATTTGTTTCGGGTTTTTCTGTTTATAGTATAATCTTAGTTTATATCTCTTCTTTTATCAGCTTTTCCAGACGGTCCATACCTTTAATTATGGATTCCATTGAGGTTGCATAAGACCATCTTACAAAGTCGTCGTTGCCGAATCCGCTGCATGGAACAACGGCAACAAGGGCTTTGTCAAGGAGAACTGCGGCAAAATCGTCGGAGGTTTCAATTTTTTTGCCGTAAATTGTTCTGCCCTTAAGCTTTGAAATGTTCATCATAATGTAGAAAGCACCTTCGGGCATTTTGCAGGATACACCGTCAATTGCATTTATGCGCTCATACATATAATTTCTGCGTTCAATGAACGCCTTTTTCATTTCCATAACAGCGCTGAGGTCACCGCGAAGAGCTTCTGCAGCCGCTACCTGAGCGATGGAGTTGGGGTTTGAGGTGCCGTGGCTCTGTATGTTTGCCATAGCCTTTGCGAGAGGTTCGCTGCAGGCTGTGTAGCCAATTCTCCAACCGGTCATTGCGTAGGTTTTTGAAACAGCATTCACAACAATGGTAGCCTCTTTGTATTCGGGCCCGAAGGAGGCAATGCTTGTGTGAGTGTGACCGTCATAAACGAGATGCTCATAAACCTCGTCGGAAATAATGTAAAGGCCGTGTTTAAGCGCCACATCAGCGAGAGCCTTTAAGTCATCCTTTGAATAAACCATACCGTTGGGGTTACTGGGGCTGTTCACTATAATCGCACGGGTTCTTGGTGTTATTGCCTTCTCAAAATCCTCAGGGCTGAGCTTGAAACCGGATTCCTCAGTTGTCTGTACAACAACAGGAACACCGTCTGCCAGACGAATCATTTCGGTATAACTTACCCAGAAGGGAGCCGGAACAATAACCTCATCACCCGGGTCGCAAATAGCGGTAAAAATGTTCATGAGAGAATGCTTTGCACCGTTTGAAACCACTATCTGTGAAGGCTCGTAGTCCAGACCGTTATCTCTTTTGAACTTTTCGCAAATTGCTTTTTTCAGGTCAGGAGTTCCCGAAGCAGGAGTGTATTTGGTAAATCCTCGGTCAAGGGCGACCTTGGCTGCATTTTTGATGCTTTCGGGAGTATCAAAATCAGGCTCTCCTGTACCGAAACCCACAACATCAATACCTTCAGCTTTCATCGCCTTGAATTTTGAATCAATAGCCAATGTGGAAGAGGGGCTTACTGCCCGTGCTTTTTTTGAAATAAACAAAACATTCACCTCTGAAATATAATAAAAACTTGTATTTTATGTATTGTAAAAATAACAATCCTTCATATTGTACCATAAATTTTGAAAAAATGCAATAGAAAAAATGAAAAAAATCATTTTTTGGCTGATTTTTCTAAAAAACGCTCAAAATTGCAAGAAAAAATGTTTTGAATTTCATAATTTGTAAAATTCCTTTCTCTTAAGAGGTCCTGAAAAGCTATTAAATCTGACGTGGTTTTAAGACCCGGAATGGAGAACTTAACACCGTCCGTATCGCTTCCCAGCCCTACGCCCAGTCCGTCGGTCAGCCGGCTTATGTGTCGGATGTGCCGGATAAATTCATCCGCAGTTGCGTTTTCTGTGCCGTTGACAAACGGTGGATAGGGACAGGCACAGATAATTCCTCCGGAATTGTAAAGGGCGGTAATCTGCTCGTCTGTAAGATTCCGGGGATGGGGATTTACAGAATATGCACTGCTGTGAGAGGCAAAAAGCTTGCCGTGTCCGAAAGAAATTACATCAAAAAAGCTTGTGCGGTTAAGATGGGAAACATCAATAAGTATACCCAGCTTTTCGGCAAGCAGAATAAGGTCCCGACCCTTTTCCTTTAGTCCGCCGCGAGGACAATCTGCCCCGTGCGCGAACTGATTGTCGCTGTTCCAGGTAAGGGATACAGCGCGTATACCAAGATTGAAAAAAGGATAGAGACTGTCGGTGTTTTCGCCCAGACAGCAACAGTTTTCAAGGGAGAGAAAAGCGCCAAGCCTTCCGCTGTGCAAAACGGAAAGAGCATGGCGTGGAGTGTAAACAATCTGAGCTCTGTTCTCAGACGAAAAAGCCTTAATTGTAACAAAAGCCTCGTCGGGACAGGTTTCATCTTCTTTTGAAAAATATGCAAAAAGCTGAAGAAAGCCGTCGTTTTCAGCGGCATCTGTGAATGAAAAATCTATAGGGAGCCCCTGCGCCAGTTTTTTGATGGTGTCGCAGTGACCGTCGCATATACGCATTGAATTCACCTCTTTCTTCATTATATTGAAGAAAAATAAATTTGTTACATGTTGAATTTTCTGTAGCTGTTGGGCGTGATTCCTTCAATACTTTTGAATTTTCTGATGAAATTGCTTGTGTTGTTGAAGCCTACCATAAAGGCAATTTCATCAACCGACTTGTCCAGGGTTATGAGCATTTTTTTCGCTTCGGCAATGCGGTGATGAATAAGGTAATTATAAGGATTAAACCCCATGTATTTTTTGAATTCGCGCACGAAATGGCTTTCGGAAATATGAAATTTTGCGGCAAGCTCTGAAATTGAAATGTGAGTGTTGTAGGATTTGTGTATGAATTTAACAGATTCCTGTATCCATGCCGGTGCGTAGTTTGTAAGAGAATCATCAATGGCGAGCGAGTCAAGAGCCTCTACTATAAGTCGGTGAATAAGGCTGGAAGCCGCAATGTCATTATGGATTGACGGGTTTTCGCTCAGGTTTATAAGCTTATAGAAAATGTTTTCAGCATCGGCAAAATTTTTACATTGCACAGAACGAATACCGTTTTCAGTTGCAAAATTAAAAAGAGTACGGGCAGAAGCTCCGCGAAAATTTATCCACAGATAGTTCCAACACTCCTCGGTATCAACATCAAAATACTGAGGCTCGTGGTTGTCGTAAAAAGTGATGTCTCCTTTGGAAATTAAAATCTGCTTGTTGCGGTAAATAAAATTGCAACCACCTTCAAGTGTGAGCAGTATAGTAAAAAAAGGAGATTCCGAGTAGTAAACACAATGGTTTTTGTCACAGATGGACTGACCGAACTGCAAATAGTAAAAAGGTAGTTTTCGCGTGGTGGCAGATACCGAATTGCTGTTGTGAATGGGAAGTGACAAAATCTTATTTCCTTTTTTCTCTGAGCTCATATAAAACCCTCCCGGTACAATTTGAGCAAAAATGTAATATTTTTTTATGCTAAAATAGAAAATAGCAGCATTAAATGTGATTTGTTTATATTTTACATCAAAAAAACCAATTTGTAAAGAGCAAAAATATGTCATTTTTGATATAAATGCCAAAATGGTGATTTTCAACAAAAAAAGGAGAGAAAATTGTGCAATGTGTAGAAAATAAGAAAAAACGACTTTTTTTAAGGGGTAAAAGATAACAAAAAAAGTCCCTTCTTTTTTTGCAAAGTGCCGAAATTTGCAAAAATATCAAAATCATGCTATAAAATAGCAAAAAAGGACTATACAAAAGGTTCAATTTGTGATATAATAGTGATATACTCTAAGTATGCTATCGCCTTCGGGCGCTAAGCACTTCAAATTAAGGGGGAAATACTATGAAGAAAAGCAAAAGATTGGTTCTGTCAGTTTTAGCCATGGTGCTTGTTGCAGCAATGGCGTTTGGCGGGATCGTCACAGTAAGCGCTGCTGATCAAAGCGATGAATTTAACAACACATACCGTGTTGGTCTTCTTGAAGCTTTGAAAATCAGTAAGGTAAGCGGTATAGGTGTGTCCGAATGGACAGGTAACCTTACCCGCGGTGAGGCTGCATTCCTTGTTGCAGGCCTTGTTAAACTTGAACGCTCAAAACAGGAAACTATTTTTGACGATGTAAGCATTGATGCGTACTACGCAGGCTCTGTTGCATCTCTTAATGCAAGTGGTATTGTTTTGAAATCATGGGGTTCTAAAAAGTTCAAGCCCGATGAACCCATTGAATACGGTGAGTTTATTACAATGCTCAGCAAAGCACTTGGTTATATGGGTTATGCTGAATCCAAAGGCGGATATCCCATTGGATATTTCGAAGTTGCAAAACAGTTTAAGCTTACAAAGGGTGTAACAATTGCATCCGACGGTTTTGTTGACAAGAAATATGTTCCCAAGCTTATAATGAATGCTCTTGATGCTTACTATCTCGGCCTTTCTGCAATTGACCAGGAGGGTTACCATGAAGCAGAAAAGAAGGGAATTGTTCTTAACGACTACTTTGATGTATACACACACAAGGGTATTCTTTCCGAAGTTGGTCCTTTCTCAACAACAAACAACTTCCAGACTGATGACAATCAGGTAACAGTCGGCGGAATTAACTTTATCATTTCCGGTTCACCTTCCGACTATTTCGATTTACTCGGCCAGCAGGTTACTATTTATTATAAGGAAGGAAAGCAGACCGTTTACATTTATCCCGATGAAAAGAACTCTGTTCTTGAAATTGACGCAAAGAATATAATCGGTCAGCCAACTGCTGATGCTCTTAAGTATTACGATGCAGCGGATAAAGAATGCAAAGCTAAGCTTTCAGGAAATATTATCCCTGTTTGTAACGGAACTGTTTTGAATGGTGCTTCTCTTGAACCTGATTACGGCAAGGTTGTTCTTGTTGATAACGATGGTGACGGCAGATATGATGTAGCTAAAATTACAAGCTACGAGCTTGCTGTTATTGAAAGTATCGATTCATACAATGATGAAATAACCTTCAGATCTCTTTCTGTAGCAGATGAAACCTTCACTATTGATATTGAAGATACTGAGAATTTCAAAATAACAGGTACAAACGGCAAGAACCTTAAGGCCAGTGCCCTTGCAGTTGAGGATATCGTTCTTTATTCTGTAAACAGCCCCAGAAACGAAGAAAATCTTTATTATGATTTCATTGTTTGCAAAACAACTGTTAACGGAACAATTACAGCAGTAGGCTCCGAAGAAATCGGTGTTGATGCTGCAAGATACGAATATTCTCCTTTTATAGAAACCTACACAGGTAAAATGGGCGATGTTGCTACTCTTTACCTTGATCAGAATGACAAGGTTCTTTATTATGAAGTAGCAGGCTATAACTATAAAAACACAAAATACGCAATTTATCTCGGCTGGGACCAGGTAAAGGGCGGTACAAAGCCTCGCTGGGAGGTTGAACTGTTCACTCAGGACGGTGCCAAAGTTGACCTTATGATTGCTGAAAAGATTAAGATTAACGGTGAAAAGTATAAAACAACCGATGCGTATGCTCAGGATTTCTTTACATATCTTCCTGAAGAAGAAATGATTAAGTATAGCATTACAGATGGTGAGCTTTCAGAAGTTCTTACAGCTACTGATTGGGGTAGCGAATTCAGATATTGGGAATTCGGTAAAGAATTCAACAAATTCAGAGTAGGCGGCAGTCCCAACTGGAGAACAACCGATAATATGTTCTCATCATGGCTTTCTCTTGCAACAGATGCTATAAGATTCTACATTGCTCACGACGAGGATGGCAAGTTTGATGAAGACAAGTCCGTTGTTACTACATCAAGAATGAATCATGACCAGGCTGTAAGCAACATTACTCTTTGGGATATTGATAAAGCAGGTCGTGCACATGCTTACATTGCAACACCTAACAGATCCGAGAACATTTCCACAGGCACAGGAACCAACAACTACGGTTTGTTCATTATAACAAAGGTTATTGACGGTAAGGATGAAGACGGTGTAAACGGTAAGTATGTATTCGGTATGCTTGGCGGTTCTGAAAAGGAATATTTCCTTTCCTCTGAAGATTATGAGTATTGCGGAATAACCGAATCTGAAAACCCCTACATCCAGCCCGGTAATGTTATTAAAATCAAAACAAGCGGTTCTAACATTGTAGGCGTGATGAAAGGTATGGCTGGTGAATATACCTGCTATACAAAGGCACAGCTTGATGAACCTGTGATTACAAAATACAGCGATATTCATAAGAATTCCGATGAATATGCAACCGGCGTAAGATCCCGTTATAATCTTATTGCTAAGATAATCAAGATTGAAGACGGTCTTGTTTACTATGTTTGTGCAAACAGCAACGGTGATTTCGGTCCGGCTCAGCTTTCTGATGTAAACACAGCTATGTGTACAAAACAGGGTGGCGTGGTTTATAAGTACGACCCTGATGGCGAAGAGCTGTTCAATGTCGTTTCCTGGAAGGATGTTAAGGATTCTTCAGACTATACAGGCAGAGCGGGTGAAGAGCTTAGCGGCAGCACAGTTCTTATTAATGTGACCAACTTTGCAATATCCGATGTAATCATTCTTGACTGATTTATTGGTTTAACGAATCATAATAACTTTCCTGCCCGGTGAATTCCGGGCAAGGAAAGATTCAATTTGTGCTTTTTGCACAAGGATAGGAGACAAATTTATGAAGAAATTTTTATCAATGATACTTGTCCTTGTAATGATTGCTTCGCTTGTTGCAATTCCTGCAATGGCTGTTGAATCACAGGACCTTGTATATTTTAATAAGCTTCCTTACAAAACAGAAGATTTCGGAAGGTTCAGAAATGCTTTTACATCTAACCCTGCAACAGCAAACCTCAGCCTTTCCGTAAACAATGTAATCGGTGTTAATTCTGATGAGCTTCCCCTTTATGGTGATTCTGCACTTATCGGTGTTCATAATGTAGCCGGTGGAGAAAGCTTTGTTACAACAGCAGATGTAAATAACAATGCTTCAAATGCGGCAACTGCAGAAATTGGTATTGTTGCAGATGAAACCAGTGCAGGTACCGGTGTAAACCGTATAGAAAAGGCTCTTAAGCTTGCTGCCTCAACTGCAGGCGATGTTCGCGGTATGTCCTTCGGCTTTATTCCCAATGAAGTTCTTTCCCAGGTAGATGGTATCTACTTCCAGTGGGAAGAAAAGGTTGTGGAAGCCGGTGAAACTGCCGTAATTATCCCTCAGTGGATCGGTGAAGACGGTCTTGTAGTTGACGGTGGTAATGTTGTTGAAATTGAACACACATTTGTTTCAGAAGATTTCACCAACGTTACAGTTGAACTTAAAAATAACGCTTATGTTTATAATGGCGGTGAAGAGCAGGCTATTGAATTTGACCTGACAGCTGCTCCTGAAGGTGCAGTAGGTCTTAAGCTTCTTGTTGAAGCATATGCAGATACTGACGGCCTTGAAAGATATTTCAAGTTCCTTGAAGCAGGTACAGTTGGCGGCAATGTGGCTGCTTTCTATGGCAATGATGCTACACAGGATGGTCTTGCTTATGATTCCACAGCAACTGAAGTTTCAATTCAGTTCTCAAAACAGATTAGCGATGATACAATTGGCAATGTAAAACTTTACCTTAACAATGTTGAGGTGGAGGGCGCTACTTACGAGTGGACTGCTGAAAACAGCATGCTTACAGTTACAACAACTGAGCCTCTTGGTACAAGCAATGGCTACAGATTTTCTTCTTCTCTTGCAGAAACCACAACTGGCGAAGCAATAATCAACGATGTTCGTTTCATTACAACACTCAAAGCTAACACTACAGCAGTTGTTGCTCCCAATGTGTTTGATTTATACGACCTTAACGGCAACAAGCTTAATACAGCAGCTGTTGTTGACGGTAATGATGTTGCAATTACTGTTTTCCTTAATGAAGATGAAGAAGCTCCCAAAGCAGTTGTTCCTTCGTTTACATACACAGGTGAAGAAACAGGCTTCCATCCGGATTTCTTCTATAACCTTGTAATAGGTGAGGATGATGTTTTTGCGGCAGCTCTCAGAGGCGTATACCCCGTAATTAACGGTGCAACAGCAATTCCTGTTAAAGATTTTGTTCTTTTCCAGGGTGCTCATGCTACCAGAAATGCAAGCTACAATGTTTCAATTGAAGCAGCTCAGGTTCCTGAAAATGTAACATCTGAAATTGCTGCAGGTGAGGATGACCTTGCAGAGGTTGGCCTTCTTACACCTGTTACAGTAACCTTCTCTCACGGTATCTCAGCAGAAGGTCAGGAAGCTGTAACAATTACAGAAAACGGTGAAGCTTTTGATGCTTTAGTTGCAGAATGGTCTGCAGACGGTAAAGAGCTTACACTTGCTCCCGAAACCATGTGGACTCTTGGCGCAGAATATGTAATCACAGTTCCCGAAGACGCAAGTATTTTCGGTGAAAGGGCTACAGTTGTAGCAGATGGTCTTATCTTTACTGCAACTGAGGAAGTTCCCGGTGAGGAATTTGTTGATACATTCGAACTTACAAACGAATCTCTTATTTATACATTTGACCCTGCATCCCAGTCAGTTGCAATCATTGTAAAAACCGAAGATGAAGATATTGACCTTACAGCAGTTGAGTTTAATGCAACCATTACCGGTGTAGCTTCCTTTATTGAAGTTGATGGCGAAGCTGTTGAAGCAGTTGATGGTGTTTACACCGCAACCCTTGATATCAGCGATGCACTTGGCGCATCAAACGCTGTTACTTTTGCAGTTGATAACGGCTTTAATGTAGATAACGAGTACAGCGTTTACTATGTAGAAGCTACCAATCCTCCCACAGCAAGAGTGGATTTCGGTACAGTTGAAACCTTTGAAAACGGTACAGTAGGCAGCAGATTCACCGGCACTAACATCATTACAAGCTCCGGTCTTGGTTCTTACGGTGCAGCTTCACACTCTGCAGGTACAAACGAGAACAACGCAAGAGTATATCAGGATGGCGATAATAAAATCCTCAGACTTACTACAAGTACTCACGCTAGCAACTGGGTTGGTCTTATTTCTGTTGCGGTACCCCAGAGCTTTACACAGAACGCATCAAAACTTGTGTTCTCTTATGATGTAAAACAGCCCGGTGATGCAACGAACGGTCGTGCAGGTGTAGGTACAGCTTCTACAGAAACCTCCGGTGTATCCGGCGGTCAGAAGACAGATGCTTCAGGTATTTCCCTGTTTGCTTCCTCCGGTTGGAGAACATGGTTTGTAAGCGGTTCCTTTACCGGCAGACCTGACAACTCTACCGTACTTAAACCTACAGGTACTTCAAGCCTTTATGGCGATGGCACATCATGGCAGACTGTAGAATGGATTCTTGAAAATGCCGTTGTTCCCGCAGCAGATGACCGTATTGATTCTTACGAAGGCACAGTTGGTACAACAATTACAACAAGAGCTAAAGACCAGGGTACCGATGAATGGCGTGAAGGTGCTCCTTCTGAGGTTGCAGCATGGAACTTCAAGGATCAGGAATTCATCCGTTTCTACATTACAAACGACGGTAAACGAGATGGTAGTACATTCATTGGTGATTACGATAACTTCCAGATTTACGCAATCAGTCAGGACCTTGCTACAGAGGTAACTCTTGAAAGCGGTACAGACATTGCTGTTGGTGAAAAGGTTGACATTCTGTTTAAAACTCCTCTTATGCCCGGTCAGGAAGGCAACTTCACATTTACCGATAACGAAGGCAACACAGTTGATTACGACTATAGCTGGAGTGAAGACAGACTTACTCTTTCTCTTATCCCTGATGTAGAAGCTAACAAGATTTATTCTCTTGCTTCTGAAAACCTTAAGGATGTTTACAACAATGATATCAGCGTTATGGCAGAGGTGCCGGTTCTTCCTGATGAAGATTATCAGGAATTTGCTGATAATGCGGAATACACATTTATTGAAGGCGATTACAGCCAGACAGTTAACATCTTCTACAGACATGATGTAGCCGGTGTAAACAAAGCTGACTTCAAGTTCAAAGCAGGTTCCAACAGCGAATGGGTCAGAGAAGTTGCAATTCCCAAGCCTGCAGCTGGCGTAAACTATGCTGTGGTTTCTGTTGTTCTTCCTGCAAATACTGTAGAATCCGGTGAAACAGCTGTTGAAATTGAAATTGAAGCTGAAATTGACCTTGACATTCTTGGCGTTTACTTTGAAGAAGGTATGGGAGTTGATGAGGTTAACGCTGTAGAAGATGAAGAGGATGCTCTTGATGTTCTTGAAGATTTAGCAGCTGCTATGGGTAAAACAGAAGAGTTCGATGAGCTTGTTGAGAGCGTTCAGGATGATTTCGTTGCAGCTCTTCTTGACAGACTTGAAGAAGGCGAATTTGAGACCCTTGATGATGCAAAAGAATGGTTCTCCGATGAGCTTGAAACAGCAATTGAAAACAACCCCGACCCTGATATTGATATAGACAATGACGACGAAGATGAAGGTGGCAGAAAAGGTACCACAGGTGGTTCTTATGCAGGCGGAACATCTTATGTTCCCACACCTGAAGAGGTTGCAGTTTCAACTGTTAAGTTTATTGATTTGGGTCAGGCATCATGGGCAAAAACAGCTATCAACACACTTTATGCAGCAGGCATTGTTAAAGGTGTAAGCGAAAATGAATATGCTCCTCTTAATGAAGTTAAGAGAGAAGAGTTCACAAAGCTTATTGTTGAACTGTTTGGCATTTACGATCCCTACCTTGATTCTTCCTTTGCCGATGTTTCTTCTGACGCATGGTACAATGGCTACATTGCATCTGCACAGAAAGCAGGTATCGTTGCAGGTATCTCTGAAACAGAATTCGGTGTAGGACAGAGCATCACAAGAGAGCAGATGGCTACAATGCTTAAACGCGCTTGCGATAAGTATGGCGTGAAGCTTGAAGGCAACTCTGCAACAACCTTCAGAGATGAAAACACCATCTCTTCCTATGCGGCTGATGCTGTAAAAACTCTTGCTAAAGCAGGTATCATAAACGGTATTGATGGCAGCTTTGCTCCTCAGCAGGTTGCTAACCGCGCAATGGCTGCACAGGTTGTTTACCTTGTATATCTTGTAAAATAATTTACAAATAACCATAAAAACCCGAAACTTTATGTTTCGGGTTTTTTGCTTTCTATAGCACCTTGTGTCATCCTATTTCACTCACTCAGAATAACAGGAGGGGAGTGTCATCTCCAATTAGCCGGAATTTTAAAAAAATTAACAAATTTACTATTGTACAAATAATATTTCTTATTGTGTATTTACTTTTTTGCCTTTTTGTTGTACAATAATATTATAAAGCTTGTTTGGAGGAAAAGTTATGAAAACTTTATTAAAAAGTGTTTTATGCCTTACAGTTGCTGTTTTTATGTGTACGGCAGGGGTGTGTGCGGCAGAAATAAACCGGACAACCCTGAGAATTCCGGCAGGTACATCAGGAGAGCGTACAGGTAAAGTTCTTGGCGGTTTAAGTTCTCATCAGCCTACAAGCTTAAAGGATAAAACAGGGTATCTCACACAGTATATGAACATTCCTGAGGAGGTTGCCCTTGATGCAGTAAAGGTAAAGCTTCACGGAGCAACAGAGGACCCCGGAAAAACCATAACCCTCAGGCTTTACAGATGGACAGGCACCGAGGAAGGGTCTCTTGCGGGCAAGCCGCTTGCCGAAATGGAGCTTAAAAATTTTGTGGATAACACAAACTACGAGCTATACATAGAAGAAAATTATAATGGTGAGCTTTTGTTCTGGGCGGGAAATTCCTATGTGCCCGGCGGCATTGGCGGCATATGGAATTCGCCTGCGCAACCGGCTTACGATGCGGTGTTGCGACTTGACGGAAAGGTTATGCCTGACAGATTACTTGAATCCACAATTTTCACAAGAAAAATTGAGGAGGTTGTTATTGATGAGAAAGTCAGAGATGCTTATGTCCTTCACGATGCAGCCGACTATAGCATAAGCAAGCTTCAGCCGGGCGAATTTGAAGGAGTTCAGGTGCAGGATGTAGTTGAAGCCGGTAGATGGATTAGTTATAATAATGTAGATTTTGGGAACACAGCACCCGGAACAATGCAGCTTAAAATACTTAACCGGGGCTGTAAAAACCATTCTATTGAGATTCAGCTTGTTGTGGATGATGTAAAAGAGGGAGAAATTATTGGCTCTGCAATGACTTTCTACAAGAAGCCTGACCCCTTCTGGGAGGATATCAACATCCGTATAAATAAAAAAATTACCGGTGTTCACGATATATACCTGGTGTTCAATTTTTCCGGAATTGGGCTGAAATCCTGGCAGTTTGCCGAGGAAAAACTGCCCTATACATCGTTGGATAAGCTTCAGGCAGAGTTCAAGCCTGTACCTCAGGAGGAAATTGTTGATGATTATCGCGATACCTGGGTGGGCAGCGATATGGTGGGCAGAAAGCTCCCCTCTTTTGATACCGTGGGCGGTGTTAAGGAGGATGAAAAGTATGTTGCAATGTTTTACTGGGTATGGCACGCCCAGGAAGCAATATTGAGAACAAAGGACCCTCACCTTAATGTACAGAATGTGTTAGACCTTCATGAGGGTGACGATAAAGAAATTATTTATGATTTTGATTACAAAGGCTGGAAAAGCTCAGGTCTGTTTTATTGGAACGAATCCATTTACGGCTATTTTTACGGCCTCGACGGTTGGGTAAGAAGAAAGGAAATGGAGCTTCTTGCCGCGGCAGATGTGGATATGGTAGTGCTTGACTGCCCTGCGGATATGTATTCCGGCGGCTACCTTCAGGTTTGCGATATTATTCACAATATGCGTAAAGAGGGAATTGACCCTCCGAAACTTGTGATGCGTCTTGAATGGGGTCCCAGTGAGGCAGGCGCAAATCTTCTTGAAAGATATTATCACGAATGCGTTGAAAGCGGACTTTACAGCGATACTTATTTTATGTATCAGGGCAAACCGCTTGTTATGAACTACATAGAATGCTGCGACCTTAAAACCGGTGACCCTCAGCGTGATGCACTTCGTCAGGAAATGAAAGAAGCCTTCACCTTCCGTTCTATGCAGCCTCATTATTACGCCGGTCCTCAGCGAGATGACCAATGGCCCTGGCTTGAGGTTTACCCTCAGCATCCCTACGGTAAAACCGAAACAGGCGGAGTTGAATGCGTAGGTGTTGGCATTGCACAGAACACAGTTCTCGGATTTGGTGATTTTACCGCATTCAGCCAGGCAGACACATTTGGCAGAAGCTTTACCTATAAGGATAAGTTTGCAAAACTCAGCGAGGATTCTGATTATTACGGTTATAATTTCCAGGAGCAATGGAACAGAGCCTTTGAACTTGACCCCCGCTTTGTGTTCGTTACGGGCTGGAACGAGCTTTCGGGCGGCCGTTCTCAGGTTTACCATGTAAATGCAATTCCCAACAGCTTTGGTGATACCTTCTGTGATGAATACAGCCGTGATATTATTCCTACAAAAGGAGATTTCAAGGATACTTACTATATGCAGCTCATTTCAAATATCCGGAAATTCAAGGGAGTAAGACCCACTCCCGTTGCAAATGAACAAAAAACAATTGCACTTGGCGATTTTTCTGCATGGGAAACCGTTGAACCTGAGTTTGTCGGCTATAAAGGCGGAACAGAACCCCGTAACGAGTACGCAGTAGGTGCCAGAATGCATTACCGCAACTACACAGGCAGAAACGATATTGTTTCCTCAAAGGTAACACGGGATGACGAAAATGTTTATTTTTATGTTGAAACAGCGGAAACCCTGACTTCTCATACTGACCACGCCTGGATGCGGCTGTTCATAAACACCGACCGTGTTTACGGCACAGGCTGGGAAGGCTACGACTATGTAATAAACCGGGTTTCGCCAACCGAAACCAAGGTTTATGTTGAAAAAAACACCGGTGTTGACAATTCCTGGGAATGGACAAAATCCGGTGAAGGGGAATATGTGGTTTCCGGCAACAAAATGATGCTTAAAATTCCAAGAAATGCCCTTGGTCTTGAAGGAAAAGCTCTTGATTTCGAGTTCAAATGGAATGATAATATGCAGCAGGACGGATATCTTATGGATTTCTATGTAAACGGTGATACCGCCCCTGTAGGCAGACTTAATTATCATTACATTGAATCGGCAAATCAGGAAAAAACTCCCGATAATGAATTCGTTGTTCCGTATAAACAGGTTCACGACCTTATAAAATACGATATAGCTATATTCATAGGAAGTCCCAAAGGCTTTGTTTCGGGCGATGTTGAGCTTATTGATGCCACTAACACCGATGTAACACCACTTATTATAAATGACAAAACCATGGTGCCGGTACGCTTTATAAGTGAAGCTCTTGATGCTAAGGTTGAATGGGATTCCGAAACCTCAACAGCAACAATTTACAGGATGCTTACCCGTATTATGATAACCGAAGGAGAAAGCCGTATGCGTGTGGGAAAGCAATATGTGGATTTGCAGTCTTCTGCGATAACAATAAATGACAGACTTTATGTGCCTCTGCGTGATATTGTTGAAGGCCTGGACATGGAATGCCATTGGGAGGACGAAGGGCTTATTATAATAGGAGAAACTGCATACCGTTCTGCAACAGAATATACTGTGAAAAAGCTGCTTGATTTCTATATGAATATTGATAAAAAACAACTGAATTAAAACAGAGCCGTGTGTTTCTTTGAACACACGGCTCTGTTTAACAGCTTCCCGCCTCGCCCTTCGGCTTCGGTTCATCCCCTCAATCGGCCCGAACAGCAGCCGGCTCCCCTGTTTCTTCTATATAAAAAAGCCCCGTTTCAAACGGGGCCTTTTGCACAAAGCTTCAATTATGCATTTGCTTCGATATATTTTACAACATCTTCAACAGTTCTGACTGTTTCAAGAGACTCATCGGGGATTTCAAGACCGAATTCCTCCTCAAGAGCCATAACAAGGTCAACAAGAGAAAGGGAATCTGCACCCAGGTCGTCTTTAATATTGGAAGAAAGGGTGATTTCACTTTCTTCAATCATAAGCTCACTTGCAATGATTTTACGAATTTTCTCGAACAAATAAAAAACCTCCTTTATAATTTATATGATTAATTATATTATTAAAATAGTAAGTTGTCAAGTGCCAATTTAAAAAAATGGCAAAAAAATATGTGACGAAAGTCTCTTATTGGTATATTTTTCATAAAAAGTGAAAAAAGTGAAAATAACTATTGATTTTTGAAAAATGTTATGGTAAAATATATTATATTGGAATGATTATGCAAATATGCGTTTTCCTTCCGGTTATCATGAATAAACACGGCAGAGTTTTCTCAGGCTGCCGGTTTAGATATATTACCGGTTATGACAAGCTGGCGTAACAAAAATGGCTGTAAATGTAACATAAAACCTTTACTTTTACATTTATATTACATATTTGTTAATCCTCTTGACATAAGCTTATGGTGGTGGTATAATTCTTTACGAAGCATGACAAAGGGTTATGCTCACATCCGTAAGGGTAATAAAAAATTTATATTTTATAAGGAGGAAACACTATGAGAAACTTAACTAAAGTTCTCGCATTAGTACTTGCTTTCGCTATGATGGTTAGCGGTGCAGCTTTCGCTGTATCCTACACAGACGTTGAAGCTGGTGCTAACTACGCAGAAGCAGTAGATGTACTTTCTGACCTTGGCCTTGTTAAGGGTTACGAAGATGGTACATTTGGTGCTGACAAAACACTTACCAGAGCAGAGGCTGCTGCACTTGTTGTAAGACTTATGGGTCTTGAAGATGCTGCTGTATCCGCTGCAGGTTCCGACACCGGTTTTACCGACGTTGCAGCTGACCACTGGGCTTCCGGTTACATTTACATCGCAGCTCAGAAGGGCGTTGTAGCAGGTATGGGTGACGGTACATTTGAACCCGACACAACTCTTGAGTACGCTCAGATCGTAAAGATGATCGTTGTTGCTCTTGGTTACGCTCCTCAGGCTGCTGAAGCAGGCGAATGGCCCGGTAACTACATCTCTACAGCATCTAACATCACACTTACAAAGGGTATCCCCGGTAAGGCTACAGATGCTGCTTCCAGAGGTTTAACAGCAAGACTTCTTTATGCTGCTCTTACCATTCCTAAGATGGAAAAGAACGGTGTAGGCGTTAACGCTGTATTTGAGCCCGTTGACAAGATGATCCTTGATGAACTTGCTATCATCAAACTTGCTGGTAAAGTTACTGCTGTAAACGCTGTTGAAGAAACAGCTACAATCGGCGCTGACTGGAAACAGGGTCTTATCGTTAACAAGAAGTACAAAGAAACAAACGATGAAGATTATGTAACATTTGACAGCACTCTTACTGTTAAGTCCGGCGCTCTTGCTGCTGATCTTAAGGGTCTTCAGAATGTTCCCGCTTACATCTACCTTCAGGAAGATGACGGCGAATATGTTGTAGTTTCTATCGTTGCTAAGAAGAACGTTTCTACTGTAAGCTTCGCTTCTGACGATGTTGATGAATACGACGATGAAAAGAATAAACTTACTATCTTCACCAACCCTGAAGAAACAAAGACAGCAACCTACAAGCTTGCTGATACTCTTGATGTTTATGAAAACGGTGAATCCACTGACGATGAAATGGCATGCGATGCATTTGCAACAATGGTTGAAAGAGGCGCATATGCTGTAGAGCTTATGGATTCTGACAATGACGGTGAATACGACTACGCAAGCCTTACATTATACCAGTACATGGTAGTTGCTGAAGCTAAGGCTAACAAGCAGGGCGTATACTCCTTCGAAGGCGAAATCCTTACAATTGATGATGCAATTGTTATGGAAGATTTCGAAATTGACACTGAAAACGAAGACACAGCTATCACAATCATTAAAGACGGTGAAATCGCTGATGTTGACGCAATCGAAGAAGGCGACATTCTTAACGTAATCGTTGAAGAACTTGATGGCGACGAACTTATCGAAGGTACAATCTATGTAACCGGTGAAAAGGTTGAAGCTACAGTTAGATACGTTGACGAAGAAGAAGGCATCCTTGTAATGACCGACGGTACATCCTACAAGGCTCTTATCGGTGACGAAATCGCTTCTCAGACTGAAGCTACATTCTTCCTTAGCATTTCCGGCAAGGTAATCTATATGGATGATGAAGTTAACAAGTCTGCTTACGACTACGGTTTCGCTTCTACTATCATTCTTTCTGGTAAGAACGATACAATGAAGACCGGTACTCTTCGCGTTCTTACAACAGAAGGCGAATGGAAGACTCTTGATCTTAAGACAACATTCACATTCAACGGTGATTCTGTAAAGATTTCCGATGTTGATCCTGATGAATTTGCTGAAGAATTTGCTGATTACGCTGCAGACAGCAGAGAACCTGAATTCTACATTCTTGACATGATCGAATACAAGCTTGACACTACCGGTGCTGTAAAGACAATCAATGTTATTACAACTGAAGGTGAAGATCATAGCTTCGATTATACAAAGGAATACAAGAACGACGGTGAAGAAGCTGTATTCGGTTCTTACATCTTTGACGAAACAACTGTTGTATTCAATGTAAGTGAAGACGCTGTTCTTGACGAAACATTCGAAGAAAAGGATGTAACTGTAACAGACATCTCTATCCTTAAGGATGGCAATGACTACACAGCTAACCTTTACAACATCGACGAAGATACAGACCTTGTTTCTATCATGAAGGGTTCCTTCGTAGCTGACATCGATTTCGAAACTCCTTGGTTCATCGTTTCTAAGGTTGTTGAAGAAACAATCGAAGACGAAGAAGTTATCGTTCTTATCGGTTTCGAAGCTGGCGAAGAAAAGACTTATTATGTAAGCCAGGATAAGGATTCTGAAGTTGTAGGTGTTGCTTCTGAAGAAGTAGACGGTGACGACTTTGTAACAACTGGTGATCCTATTGCAGATATGTACGAAGCTGCATCTTACGATCATGGCGATCTTCTTATCGTAACTGCTGATGCTAACGGCTACATTGCAAAGGCTGTTGTTCTTGGCAGCGTATACGATGTAATCGCTGAAGATGGTGACGATCTTGTTTACGATCTTCCTCTTGATGCAATCTTCGGTGACTATATCGAAGGTGACGACAACGGTAGATTTGTAACCGGTTTCGTTGCAGCTATGAACGGCAAGAAGACTTCCGTATACCTTGATGTAGACGATGCTGATCTTGTTGCTGATACAGTTGAAATCGACGAACTTGACAACGTTGTTATCAAGGGCGCTGATGTAACAGTATTCGATGCTACAGCTAAGAAGGCTAACAGAATCTCTGATGGTTCCGTAAGTGACATCGATGTTGGTACAGTAATCTTTGGTCGTGTTGATGAAGATGATAAGCTTATCTCTGCTATCGTTATCATCACAGACGCTACTGACAACTATTAATCAGTACGGATTCGAAGTTAATCTTTGAATAAGAACTCCCCGAAGGGTTAACCCCCTTCGGGGTTTTTTATGTTCTGGTTTACTTTATAATAGGCTCCCCTTGATGTAAGGGGAGCTAAATGCAACGAGATTCTTCGGTCGCGATGTTTCCTCAGAATGACAGGTGGGTGAATGTCATCCGGAACAACTGTTTATGCGGAACATCATGT
>JAZQCS010000077.1:0-33792 GCA_045546415.1 Clostridia bacterium
GGTAACTCAACCAACCCAACCCGTTTCCAGCACCCCGTTGCAGGTACATACAAGAAAGAATGTATCGAGCAGGGTAAGAAATACTTCTCCGTTGCTTCCGGTGGCGGTACAGGCCGTACTCTTCATCCCGATAACATGGCAGCAGGCCCTGCTTCCTACGGTATGACAGATACAATGGGTCGTATGCACTCCGATGCACAGTTTGCAGGTTCTTCTTCCGTTCCCGCTCATGTAGAAATGATGGGACTTATCGGCGCAGGTAACAACCCCATGGTTGGTATGACTGTTGCTGTTGCAGTTGCTGTTGAAGAAGCAATGAAGGGCTAATTAAATTAGTTTGATTGTTTGAAAATCCCCGGCTTGCCGGGGATTTTTTGGAGTTGAGGCAAATGAAGGATTTTCCAAAAAGAAAGAATTTAAGGCTAAAGGATTTTGATTATTCAAGCAACGGATGTTATTTTGTGACAATATGTACCCACAACAGACAAAAATTGTTCGGAGAAATCGTAGGGGCGACCCTATGTGGTCGCCCGGTGCAAATGATAGAAAAATGGTTGTTTGAGGTGGAACAAAAATTTGCAGATGTAAAAATATGCGAATATGTAATTATGCCTGACCATATACATTTTATTTTATCAAAAACGGGCGACCACGCAGGGTCGCCCCTACGGGATATTATAGGGTGGTTTAAAACCATGACAACAAATGAATATATTCAGAAAGTCAAAACAGGAGAGTATTCGCCCTTTTGCCAACGGGTATGGCAACGGGGGTATTATGAGCATATAATCCGTGATGAAAACGATTATTTTGCAAAAGCGGAATATATACAAAATAACATTTACAAAAAATAGATATTGTGACCGTAGGGGCGATCCTGTGTGGTCGCCCGAAAATAAAACCACCGCAGAATGAACCGACCTCCCAATCGTTAGATTTTTGGTCTAACTTTTGGGGGTCGGTTCAAATATGGTCAATCAGCAGAGCAAAATGACATAGAAACTAGAGACATTACAAAACAACAAAACCGCACCACAGTTATAGCTGTGATGCGGTTTTAACTAATTTGTACCGTTTCTATATGCTTCCAGAAAGCTTTCAAGCTTATCTTTATACTCCTCTTCAATAAGCACGGGACATTCCTCACCGTTCTTGTATGCGGCAATGTACTGTTTCATCCATTTATAATACCTATCACCGTGACCGCCCTCCATAGGTTCTATATCGCGGCTGAATTCGGGCGTGTAGGCATCCACAAACCGGGTGTTGCCGTTCTCATCCAAAAACCTCTGTGCTGTCCATTCGTTCCACCAGGTTAAGCCCACAACTTTGGGTCTGTATTTAAAGGCGGTAAGCCATTGTGCGTACCAGAACAAGCCGCCATATCTTTCGTGTGCGGTGGGTGCGGTCATATAGGTTTCCTGGGAGGCAACGGTTACGCTTACCTGTTCGGGGTTGCCGTCCTTATCTACAGTTACCTTGTCATAGTTGTTGCCGCTTAAAAAACTCCAATGACCTTCCTTGTGTTTTACTGTTCCAAGGCCCCACATACGACGGACAGTAAACAGCTCAGGAAGGGGAAAATCTTCAGGAAGCTTTTGGGTTGTAAACATAAAAGGTTTACCGTTCCAGAACACAAAACAATCCTTCCATTTTTCAGAGTTGCAATATCTGTCATACAGGGCTTTGTAAAGGGGACCGTCGCTGTCACCTGTCCAAAATGCAACATAGGGAGTGTTAAACCCTTCGTTTCTCATTTCAGTTATTGTTTCACAGATGGCATCCATTGGCTTTTCTATGTACCAGGTCCAGTCACCGTTGGTAAGATAAGAGTCATGGGCATTGGTTAAATCAATTACAATAAAATCAACACCGGCATCGGAAAGCTGTTTCATATGTGTGCGGATAACCTCTTTGTTTGAACTGCAGTAGTATCCCATAGCCGGCTTTGACCAGTAGTGAAATCTGCCTTTGGGTCCCCACTCCTGAGTGCCTGCAAGACACTCGGCTGTATTGTTCCAGTTTTCCATCCATCCACCGGATTTTTTGAAGATTGCATCGAACCATACGGTGTAATTAATGGAAACAAGCCCGGTTTTGTTAGTGATGTCAAGACCTGCGTTTTGTTTCATTGTTTTTCCTCCTTGAAACAATATATTTGAATATATTATATCACTAAAAAGAGCTGAATGCAATGGTGATTTTATTGTTGGTGGAGAAAAAATCAAACAGTTGAAAAAACTGCTCAAAGTTGAAAAAAGCCTTGACAAAGGGAAAAACATACTGTATAATGGAGAAAAAACTTATGAGGTGTTAAAATGTCTTTTGAAAAACATTTTGGTATTTATAATGACGAAAAAGGAACTGTGCTGAGGGCAGGAAAAGACACTGCAATCTTTTCCTTTACGGCAGATGTTAAAGAAAACAAGAGGTATAAGCTGTTTGCGGTAGGTGAGACCTCACAGTTTTATTGGTGGAAGGATGAGCCTGACGGAAAGTTCCTTTATCACGAAATTACAGACGGTCTGGATTATGAAAATGCAGGTATAGACCGGTTTTGTCTTGATTTTTCCGCAAAGGCTCCGTTTACATATATAAAAAGAGCATACAAAAAGGTGCTGTGGCCACCTGTTGCTTCATATATTCCCATAAACCCTATTCCGGCAGAGTGGAAAGCGGGAATAAGGGTAAAGGCAGAAAACCTTGTGATAAACGAAGGCGGTTTTTTGCAGATGCGTTTTGAAATCCGCCTTAAACGGGAAGGGGTAAGCCGCCACGATGTAACCGTTCCCTCGGATGAAACAGTAATTCTTTCTGTACCTCAGGGTACATATGATTATAAAGAGTTGTCGAAAGTGATAACCGTTCCGCAGAATGCTGCAAATATATGCGTTTTTGTGGAGGGTAAGAATTATACCGGTAAATGTTGGTTTGAACACCCTGAGCTTTCGGCAGATATTCACAATATGCTGCCGGCTTTTGCGGAACCGGTATCGGACAAGCCTGAATTTGACTGGACGGGTCAGTATATAAGCCGTAAGGAACTGCCTGAATTTGCCATAAAGCTTAACGGTGAGCAGATTTTTGAAGGCGGGATTTTCGAGCGTATCCACCGGTTTGCTGAGTGGGAAATCAGCTTGCCAAAAGAAAAGCTGAAAAAAGAAAATGAACTTGAAATTCAGCTGATTTCGAGCTATCGTAATCCGTTGCCATATGCCATTTACGAGCTTGCTCTTCTTGAACAACCGGACAATCCGGTAGATGTGATATCGGTATCGGAATTCGCTCCCGTTGACGGTGTTGCCCGTGTTCTTGTGCGTACAAAGGAGGATAACACGATTTTGCGATTTTCCTGTGAAAATGATGCGGTTTCCGGGGAAAAAGAATATAATTTTGCGGAAAAAGGACTTCACGGAATAACTCTCAAATGTCATAAACCTGCGCAGAATGTGGAGTTTACTCTTTCTTCGGAGAATTTTACAGCTACAGGGAAAATCGGAAGTATTATATACAAAAACGACGATAAGGTCATAACCGGTACCGGGGATATGATATATGTTCCTCAGGAAAATGAGGCAATGGAGGAATACCTTTCCTGGTATATATCAAATGGCGTGGGCGATTTTGTTACTATGCGCCCTGCATACCGCTGGTCAGGCACCAAACAGCTTGGTGCAGACAGCGTAAAACGGTTTGCTAAGCTTATGAATGAGCTGGAAATAAAATATGTGCTTATGGTTGACGGCAGAGAGGTGCCGGGCATTGCGGCACAACCTGATGACGGATTGCTTGAGGGTAAAAATTATTTGGGAAGGCAAGGTCATGAGCGTGACGGTGCTCTTTGTTATTGGGGCGAAAGGATTACAAGAAATCTTTCGGCAGAGCAGGCGCGGGAGCTTGAGTTTTATGCCTGGCAAGAGGATAAAGAGCATGTTAACGCCGCTTTCGGTGAAAAAACACAGATGTATAAGGGTGAAGAGCTTTTTGTGTTTGATTACAAAAGGGATGTGCCAAAGGATTATGAAATATGTCATAAGCATTTTATAAAAGCACTTGAAAAGAATGTTTCTCCTGATATGACACGCCACACGGGACCCTCCTGTATGTTTAAATATTTTGAGGAGTTCGGTTTTAAATGGCTTGGTGCGGAAACTATGTATTCGGGTATGGAAATGCTGCTTGGTTTCATCCGTGGAGTTGCAAAGGACCGTGGTATGGATACCTTCGGAGTGCATCACGCTTTGCAATGGTCCTCCACTCCTCATAATTCGGAGGAAAAGTTCAGAAGGTTCCGCCTGGCACTTTATACAGCATATATGATGGGTGCAACCGATATAAACACAGAAGAGGGCTTGTGGCGGCTTGAAGAAGGCTATGAACACCACCATCGGTTTGATGAAGGGTGTCTGGGTCAGCTGAAACAGCAGCAGGATTTTTACAAATATACCTCATCCCATACACGAACCGGTGAATTTTATTCACCCATAGCTCTTGTTCACGGAAGAGATGACGGTATAACATTTTTTGTTCAGAATAATATATGGGGAAAACAAATCCCCTTTGGTTCTGCAGAAAAAAGCTGGGAGCTTACAAAGGAAATATATCCTGAATCGGTTCCGGGAAGATGTCTTTATTTTCATAAATGTCCCACAGACAGACCTATGGGTTATTATTCAACAACACCCTTCGGCAATGTGGATATAGTGCCGGCAGAGGCAAAAAGCTCCACTCTGGCAGATTATAAGCTGCTTGTGTTTATGGGTTATAACCACCTGACAGAAGAGGATGCAGAAAGACTTACTGAATATATCCGAAACGGTGGTAAGGTGCTTATGACAAAAGCGCACCTTACCTCTACAACGGATATTGACGCGGTGAAATCGGGTCAGCTTGAATTTGCAAACAACCCCTTTGAGCTTGAGGGTGAAGAGGGAGAATTGCTCATCAGAAAAATCGGAAAGGGTACCCTTTATGTGTTTAACACAAAGGACTATCCTTATGATATACGGGAACAATACGCAGAAACCATGAAAAAGCTTATAACTGAGGTGCAGACAGAGGAACCTGTATGGGCAAGCTGCGGCAAGGGTGTGGAATTCTCCTGCTTCAAACAGAAAAACGGTGATACACATATCTATTTCCTTGCTGTGGACTGGTACAACAAAAGCAAGGAAAACCGTGGTGCAACCCTTAAAATGGGTGAATACGCATACGCGGTTGAAATTCCCTTCGGTGTTATGATTAAGGCGGTTTGCGGTAAAAATGTGGCTGTGTGGTCCGAAAGCGAAAAGGGAGAAATTCTTGAGATTTCCGGCTCATCAGCCTGTGTTCAGGGAACAGATGTGGTTACCTTCTGTGTGGCAAAAGAGGGCAGAGTAACGAAATATCAGGTGGATTTCACAAAGGAAAATGTAAAGGAAATTTGCTATTAAAAAGAATCGGGTGCAGCTGCGCTGCACCCGATTCTTTTTAATAGCATTATATTATCATACTGATGAAGGGTAATGATATTTTCCTATTGACAATAGCTGATTGGGACTGTATAATAGAAATATAGAAAGTGGAAAATATTTGCATAATGGAGGAAAATTTTATGTCGGTATTCAGGCTTGGAAACGAACTGGTAAGCTACCTTCCGCAGGTGGTTAGTACAAGCAAACCATTTACCCTGGGAAGAGCGGGAATTACATATGCAAACAAAAACTATATTATAAAGCCGGAAAGATATATAAATGAGTGGAGCTATCAGTATATTATAAGCGGAAAAGGTCACCTGGACATTGAAGGGGAAACCTTTGAACTGAAAAAGGGGGATATTTTTCTTCTTCCCAGAGGAAAGGATCATTGCTATACCGCTGATGCTGAGGATCCGTGGATAAAAATATGGTTTTGTTTTAACGGTAACCTTGCAAGGAAGATAATGAATGAGTACCGCGTGGAAAACATTTATCATATTGAAAACCTTGATTTATACAACGAATTTAGGGAAATGTTTAACATTTCCTGCCGGCGCAAGGAAGGACTTGGTAACATTTATAATAATGCGGCGGTTGAATTTCTTAAAATTGTACAGAAAATTGCAGAGCATAAAAAGGTGTTTGAGGTGGGTAACAGCGAGGCGTACAGAATAAAAGAGTACATTGAAGCAAACCTTATGAAAAACATTACCCTTCAGGATATGGCAGATAATGTCTGCCTCAGCCGTTCTCAGACAATAAGAGTTTTTAAAGAGGTTTTTGGAGAGTCTCCCTATGAATATTTTATGGAAAATAAAATTTCCTATGCTGCCAATCTTGTAAAAAACAGCGAGCAGCCCATTAAAGCTATTGCTTATCAATTCGGCTTTGAGGATGAAAATTATTTTTCCCGTGTGTTCAAGCAAAAACTTGGATGCTCTCCCAGGCAATTTAGAAAATCAAAATAAAAGCGTGAAAATAAAATCCTGTTTTGAAGGGATAAAAAGGATGATTTTAACTATTGTTTTATAAGAAAAAAAGTATCACAATACGAAAGAAATAAAAAATATAAGTGTGGATAATGGCAAATTAAATTGGAATTAGTTAAAATAAACAAAAAGAGTGATTTGAATTGTGCAAAATGACGGAGTACAAGTTGAGTATGCTAATATTATGCTATTTTTAGATTATATATTCTATTTAAAAAGTTGCAAAAAAGTGGTATAATAATGTTGTAGGATAGGGGGCACCTTGTCCAGAAATAACTATTTATCGCAAAAATAAAAGTTTTTATGGAGGGATTCACAATGTATAAAAAAGTCTCAGCGCTTATTCTTGCCGTTTCAATGCTTATGACTATGGGCATTTCTGTAATGGCGGCAAATGAAACAGAGGTTACCTCTCTTGGCGTAATGGATGCAGAGGCTGTAGCCGGCGGCACAGATGCAAACTGGTCTAAGGCAAGCTCGATTTCTCTTTACACCGACGAAACCTACGGCACAGGTCTGATTGCTTCTACGGGCTCGGGTAATGTAACCACCTCTGACCCGGATTTTAATTCCACAACAAAGCGTGCCTGGGGTAAAATCAATTCCAAAAACACGATATCCGGTGATATTACACCTTCATATGTGCTTACCTTTGACCTTACCTCGGTTGAAGGAATGTACGCCATGGCACATGGCGGATGCTACATATATCTCCGTTCCTCTTCTGTAAACAACTATCTCGATAACAGATTTGCCGTTGTTCTCAGAAGAAACTGGACAGGAGCTCAGCAGATAGCTATAAAGCCTGCAGCATCAGGCGGTATGAGTGCATTTATTCCTGTAACAAATGAAAATGTGGACCTTGCTGATACTACGGTTAAGGTTGTGGATAACTTTGTAACAGATACTGTTAAGGTTTACGCTACCGATATTAACGGGGAATATCAGCTTATAGGCACAGTTGTACTTGATTGTGACAAGGCTTCCGCAACCCTTACAAATGCGGAAGGCACAACCCAGAGCTACAGCGGTTATACAAGCACAATACTCGATAACGAATCCACTCCCATATTCCTTCTGAATGAGTATGGCGGAATGGTATCGGATGCTGAAATTACATATCCTGCAGAGGGACCCGTGGGCGCTCCGGCAAATGTGAAAAGCGGAATCTTTATGGAAATTCCCCAAATTTCTCTTTCACTTTCTTCTCCTGACAGCCTTGCATGGTACACAGTTGACGGTACAGACCCCATTGAAAATATGGATAACGCCAACCTTTACATGGAAGGGGATGAGGTTGAACTGAATCCCGAAGGTCTGGCTCTTCCGGCAACCTTCACTCTTAAAACCGTTGAGGAAATTGACGGTGAATACAGCGATGTTCTTACATATACCTACACCGTTTATCCTGAAAGTGCAAGCTACACCCTTGTTCCTTCAGAGGTGGCGGCAGGCACAAGTGCGGATTATGCTTACACTAACAAGTTTGCTACATATACCGTTGAAACCGAAAACGATGCTTTCGGCGTGGCTACATGGAACTGGACACATGTTGCTTCAAAATTCACAGTACCTGTAATTGCAGAAAGTATGGAATACAACTTTGACATTACCGGTCTTGGAAACGATGGCGCAACCCAATATGGTGTATTTCTGGGCTTTGAAGCTCCGAACACAACTCAAATGACAAGTGTCACAAATCCGTATATATATTTCACCCAAAAAGGCATAGGCTTCCGAAAGAATGAAGCCTGGTCCGGCAATGCAGGAACAACAATTGCATGGCCCGAGGGGTTAACTCTTACTACCGGCAAGCATCATTTCCGTGTTGTAACCACCTTTGGCGGAGAAACTCTGTTCTATGTGGATGATGTTTACGCGGCAAAGTTTGAAATTGCGGCAGACGGCACTCTTACGGTTACCAATGCGGATGGTGTTTCTGCCTCCCGTTCCGGTGCGGTAAGAACAACTGAAAAAGCTTACGCAAACCTCAGCGTTAACAACAGTACCGCACAGGTTAAGGTACAGGATTTCACAGTTTCATATCCGGCATCTGCGGATGTATTCCCCACAGCTGCAATTGACAGCGAGGCAATTACTGCTTTTGTAAGCGGTGAGGATGTTGAAATCCCGGTGGCTGTTGATGATGAAAGCGCTCTTGTTTATTATACTCTGGACGGCACCACACCCACAGAGGACAGCGAAATTTTTGACGGTGAAGCAATTGTGGTTTCTGCTCCTGAAGTTACCGGCTCTGTAAATGTTAAGGTGCGTCCCTATAATGGCTATTGGGGTCCTGTTGACAGCGTAAAGGTTACCTTCAAAGAGCCTACAGTTACTTACAATTACGATTTTAATGACGAATCCTATCTTGACAGCTGGATGCAGAATATAGCGGTAGCAAGCACAACAATATTTGCTTCCACAGAGGATGGCAAGCTCACTCCGGATGAAAACTGGTCTATGATTAACACAAATTTTGCCATTCCGGGCGGAAAAACAAACACAATTGCCTTTGATATTCAGGACCTTGACGGAGAGGCATGGAAGCCCCTTGGTGTTGCTGTCCGTAACACATCTCCCGGTAAGTGGTTCAACGAAGTTTCTGCAACCTCCCACATTTACCTTATGTTCAGCGGAAACAAGCTTGGTCTTCGAAACAACAGCGGAGCTTCCAACGAGGAAGCAGGATATACCTTTGTTGAAGTGGATAGCGATTTCACAAACGAAACAAGAGTTATTATAAAAGACTCTGTGGAAAACAACATAATCGGTGTGTACGTTCAGGATATCGCAGGTACTGCCGAGCCTGAGCTTATTGCCTATGTTACAATTGATGAGAAGAATGTAGACGGAGCGGTTACTCCTTATGTTTCTCTTTATTCCATGATGGGCGGCAGTATTGAAAATGTTCCCTTCTGGGCAAACGGATACAAAACAAGTGAAGTAATTCCTGTGTTTATGGCAACTGCTTCTGCAGGACAGTATACCATTGACAATGTTGAGGTTGTTATAGATAATGTTAACAGTACAGTTATCAACACGCTGGGTACTCCTGTATTTGAGGAGATGGATACAAATTCCGAGGCTTTCAAAGCTGTTAAAATTGTACCGGTAGGTGCAGGAGAAAAGACAGTTTATTATACAACTGACGGTACAGAGCCTTCGATGGATAACGGTGAGCTTTATGAGGAAGACACATATGTTATCATAACAGATAATACAACTCTTCAGGCAATAGCTTATAATGAGGAGGGTACAATCTGCTCGGAGGTAGCTTCCAGGGACTATATAATTGCCCAGAATGAATATTATATGGCAGCGTTTGTTCCCTATGAGGTTTACAACGGTACAAGCGATTACTGGAGACAAAGCAGTAACAATAACAACTCCAGACCTTCAATTATTCCTGATACAGACGGTACATCATTCTCCTTTGACGGACGCAATAGCGGTGATTATATCGGCGGTGTTGGTATGGTTGCCACAAAAGAAGTGTTTAATGCAGAAAAAAATCCTGTTACAATTACAGAGTTTGATGCAAAACAGCTTGGCACAGGTAAAAACCACGTTTCCTTCTTCTTTGGAATGAGAAAAGATACCTACGGCGGAACAGAAATGACCAATAACAACGAGTTTTTCATTAAACTCAGCGGCTCACAGATAGGTTTTAAAAATGAGGCGTGGGGTTCATCTTATGAAGGTACATATCTTGACACAAACACAGCCTTTAATTCGGACAGCGCTGAATATCAGCACTATGTGTTCATTGACGATAAGGTGAACAACGCAATATGGCTGTTTGTGGACGGAATATATCTCGGAAAATATCAGTTCTCCACCACAGAGCTTGAAAACGATACTGTAACCCTTACCTCCGCAACAGGCGAAACAGTAAGCAGAACCTATACAAAATCTATCCCCACAAGCGGTCAGTTCTTTATAGGTCAGGCTTATATTACAAAAAGCAGCTTTAAAAACCTTATCACATATTCAGGTAACTTTTATCCTGATTTTGGCGTGATTTTTGATGCGGGTGAGTACGGCACAATAACAGGTGACGACACCTACAGCTTAATGAAATACAATAATATTGAGACTGTTCCTCAGGTGGAAATGACTCTTTCAGGCGAGCTGCTGGGATGGACATTAAACGGCGGAGATAAAATTTACACCCACGACGAAATTATCGGTATGCTTGTCACCGAGGATATGCTGTTTGAGGCTCAGTACAAAATGAATACCCTTGAGGCTTACACGGTTGAGGCAAAGGTTACAGGTACAGCCCCTGCTTTCCTGACAAGTCTTGAACTTGACGGTGATTTCAGCGGTGAATATAACATTTACTATACCACAGACGGAACAATTCCTTCTGTAGATAACGGTAAAATCTGGAACGGAACAGTTGAAGAGTTCATGGAGGACACTTTGGTTAAGGCTGTTGCAATCGGTGAAGTAAGCACAACTCCTGTTTGTGATATTACCGTGAGCATCAACGAAACAGAAATGTACAAGGCAGTTCTTGAAAACGATTATTTCGCAAACAGCTATCTCGGTACAAAAGCAAACGACGATTACTTTAAATCTACCGATAACAGAGGAGATCCTGAGTACGGTAATGCTGTAACATTAAATGAGGACGGAAGCCTTCATATTGATGGCACAGACTACCAGCCAAAGGGTGCAGGCGTTGTTGCAATTACAGCTCAGGAGGATTTCGCGGCAGATGCAGAAACTGTGGTTTACAGCTTCGATGTTAAAAATGCTGACACCTCCGACCATGTTGCTTTCCAGGCAATTTACTTTGGCATAAGAGCAAGTGCTCCCACATATGGCTCACTTGTTAATAACCTGAATCCTATGATTGTGCTTAAAGGTAACAAAATCGGATTTAAGAATAATACCTGGGGCGCGGCACTTGACCTTGTGGATACCATCCCCGAATACAAGGGTATTAATTCACAGGATTGGGTAAACATTAAGATTATTGACGACAGAACAACAAATGTAATTACCCTTCTTGGTGATAACAAGGTTCTTGCTACTTATACAATAGACGGTAAAAACTTCAGCGTTACAAGTGCAACCGGCAAAAAAGCAAATAAAGCATACCTGAACGATATAGCGGCAGGCGGCAGCTTCTATCTTGGCGGAGCATACAGCACCGTTGATGTTGATAATGTTACCCAGTACACAGGTGTAACCCGTCCCGAATATACCGTAACCTTTGATATGGGTGACCTGGGTACAACAACAGCGGCTACAGAATATACAGTAATCAAGCTTGATTCTGTTCCTGCTGTGCCTGAGGCTGAAAATATCACAAAGCATTACCGCTTTGACGGCTTTACAAAGAATGACGGCACAAGAGTTTACACACCTGCACAGGTGGGAAAAATGCCTGTAGACGGTAATATTACCTTTAAAGCTCAGTATTCGCAGATTCTTACAGATGTTAACATAGCCGTAAGCAGCGTTTCTGCCGAAAAGGGAAGAATTGCAAAGCTCGAAGCAAAGGTTGAAAGCGATGCTGAAATCAGCGGTTCGGTAACCTTCAGCTATGATGCTGCGGCTCTGGAATATGTTGAATCGGATGGCTTTGTTACCGACAACGGTGACGGCACTCTTACTGCTTTTGTTGAAGGCAACGAAACAATAGCATTTGAGTTTAAGGTAAAAGGACAGACCGGTGCGATACACGAAGTTAAGGCTGTTGATGCACAGCTTGTTGGTTCGGACGATGAGTTCCTTAACATCATACAGACAGACGGTGGAGTAACATCCCTGGTTCTTATGGGTGATACTGACCTTGACGGAAAAATTACAGTTTACGATGCTGTTGCAGTTCTCAGACACATTGCTGAAACTGATGTGCTTGAAGGAGATGCATTTGCAGCAGCGAAGGTGACAGGCGGAGAAACAGTTACTGTTTCGGATGCGGTTAAAATTCTTAAATACCTTGCGAGAATTATTTCTGTTTTATAATGTTTTTTTCATAATATGCTGATGGAAAATTCCCCCTGAATATAATTCCATCAAAAGAAACAAGGGCTTTCCCCTTTGGGGGAATAGCCCGTGTTTTCTAAAAAGGTACTGTGTGAGGAGATTAAACATGGGAAAATACAGTAAAAAAATGAAGCTGATTTTATCCGTATTTCTTACCGGAATGATGACTTTGTCCCTGACAACCACTTACGGTTCAGGCATTACGGAGGAGGATCACGACCCGTCTTTTTTTGATGACCTCGGTATTTTGCAGGAGCTTAACCGGGTTGAAGAGTCGGAAGAGATTGTTCCTGATATAGAAATTAACCCGGATGAAAATCTGGATTATATGAAGCTTCTGAATACCCTCGGAATACTTGAAGGTGACGAAAACGGTGAGCTGAAGCCTTATAAAACTGTTACAAGGGCAGAGTTTACCGCTATAGTTCTGCGTCTTGCCGGTATTTCGGATGAATATTTTATGAACATTGTTCCGGGTACAAAAAACTTCGTTGATGTGGCAACCGACAGCTGGTATTACGGTGCAGTTAAAACCGCTTGTGATATGGGGCTGGTTTCGGGATATGAGGACGGTACCTTCCGTCCGGACAAAACAGTAACCCTTAACGAGGCACTCAAGCTTGTTGTCTGTGCAGTTGGGTACGGCGGTATAGCTGAGGAACAGGGCTCATATCCTATAGGCTACATAACGGTGGCAAAAAACCTTAAAATATCCAAGGGCGTTTCGGCTGATGAAGAGGACAGAACTCTACGCAAAACCGTGGGTAAAATTCTTTATAATGCTCTTTTTACAAATACTCTGAGTCGTTCTCTTGACAGTAAAAACGGAAGCGGCGGCTTTTATGATACAGGTGAAACAGTAGCAGAAAAACACTTTGGGGTTGAAAGGAAGAAGGGCATAATTGAAGGTATAAACCAACAGATGATAGGCGGAGTTTCGGACAGAGAAAATGTGGTTTATATATCCAATAGTGCCTATACATCACAGCTTGCCCCCGAAATGAAAGAACACATAGGCTCTTACGTGGAGTTTTTTGTAACAACCGATGATAACTTGAAAAAAGAGATTATATATTATTCCGTAACAGATAAAAACACTACGGTTACGGTTGATTTTAAAGATATAACAAATGTTACCGAAGATTATGTTGAAACAGATGGTGAAATAAGCAAAATAAAGCTTGATGCAAACCCCTCTATGCTGTTCAATGAAAGAGCGGTACTTCCGTTTGATTATCAGCTTATTAATCCGGTCTATTATGATAGCTTTACCGGAACAGACAGAATTCCTTACGGAGGAACAGCTGTCTTTACCGATAACAACGGTGACGGAAAGTACGATGTGGTAAATGTTGAGGCATATAAAACAATGTATCTCGGAAAAGTACTTAACCTCAAAAAGACCGTTATGGATTACTATGTAAGTGAAAGCGGTGGAACGGAGGTTGTTGACCTTAATCCGAGAAATCTTGGGAATACTGATGTGGAATATGTAATGGAAAACGGAAAAGAAGCAGCATTCTCTTCAATGAAGGCCGGGTATGTTCTTGATATATACGCATCAACAAACCTTGAGGGTATGAACCGGAAGATGAAAATTGTAATTACAAACAGAAGTGTTTCGGGAAAGATAACCGGCATTGAGGAGGAAAGTGTTGTAATTGCAGGAACAAAATATAAAATATCTCCTTATTACCGGAATACCGTTGCAAATTATCCCGGTTATGCAGAAGCTCTTGAACTTGGGACAACCGTTAAGGTTGCGCTTAATTCAAAAAGGGAAATTGTTGCAGTTGTAAGTAAAAAGGATGGTAACAATGTGGGATATATGCTTGATTACGGTAAAAATACCGATGGCTGGTTTGCTGAAATTGCAACCTCGGACGGCAAAGTAAAAAAGCTATCGTTTGCCGAAAGTATCAAGGTTAACGGTGAAAGAGTAAGCGGAAAAGAAGCCTTTAAAATTCTTGAAAATACCGGCAAGGGAAATGCACCGGTAGGTTACAGCGTAAACACCTCAGAGGAAATAAAAAGTCTTGATGTTTTTGAGCTTAAAAATCCGGGTATTGTGCAGACTGCAGGTGTGGGAAAGAGCATTAAAATAGATGCAGCGGCACTTGATATGGGTGACAGCAGATATACACACACATTTGACCTTTCCGATGTGGTGCTTCTTGATGATGTTCCCATTATAGGTATTGATTTCGGAGCAGCAGGGGCGGATAACAGCCATGCTCCCGAAACCGGACTTGCTTCAATTGAAGGTGAAAACACCGTGAAGATTGATAAATCCTACATAGGAGTAAACCGTAACAGCGAAAACTACAGCAATAATTACTATGAGGACAGAATTTATCTTGTAAACTTTGATGCAGGAAAGAAAACCTGCGACCTTATTGTTTTCAATATAGGCTCAGGAGGTCTTGAAGAGGCTGAGGCTATGGCACCATACACGGTTTACAGCGGTACGGGCAACGGCTTCCATAACAGATTTATGAGTGAAACCAATGCAGTAGAATATGACTCAAAAGCAAACGATAATATTCTTTGTGTAAACAAGGCGTATTCCATGAAAAATGAAAACGGTGACACCGTTTGGCTGGTTTACGGTATGCAGGGGGGTAAAGAGGTTACCTTAAACACCGCTCCCGGAATGAAATATCTTACCACCGTAAACGCACAGGATGACAGAATCAATAACATTGCACCTGTTCAATGGACTCCTGAAAGAGGTGCAAGCTATGAATCGGAGGATGAGGATGAATGGTTCAGAGTATCGGGTGCGAAGGATTTTTACAATCCCTCAACTGGTGTTCTGACCTATGCCAACGAAACGGCGTTTTATTTCCCTGAAAGATTCAGAAGCGTGGCTGAACCGGGTATAAAGCAGGGTGATATGGCGTTTATTTCTACCAACAGTAAAGGTGAAATTGTTGAGTTCCAGTACATTGCAAATGCGGTAGACGGACCGGAAAGAACTCTTTGCGGAAGACCGAGGCGTGCGTCAATGGTACGGGGTTTCTGTTGGGAGCCCTTCTACGGTATGGATGGCGACACTATAAATTCCTATTACCTTTCAAACCACAACCATGCCGATATGGCGGAAGCCGATGTTTCCGAAACAATCCGGACCATCGCATGGGACGGTGAAAACGACGAGTTTATCGTGGTTTCCCGTGATGACCTTTACGGCTGTGATGCCTACATTGCGGAGTATGACAATACAGACGGTTATACCAAAACCGGGGAAGAAAACAATTGCTGGCTTCTTATGAACAAATACAACTGGCAATGTACGGAACTGATTTTTGTGGATTACATTTCCAACACATATTAAGGAGGAAAGCTGATGAAAAAATTAATATCTCTTATTTTAAGCTTTCTGATGATTGCGGGCATTGCGACGGTAAATGTCAGTGCGGCTGACCGTACCGTTGTGGAAACAAATTTTGCCGAAGAGATTCCGGCGGATTTCAAAACCTCGGGAACAGCTGTTATTGAAGACGGCATATTTACAAGCCATAAGGTAAACACTCTTTACCGTCTGGATTATAACAGAAAAATGGGTGAAACAGGAACTCACAAAATAGAATTCGACTACCTTTGTGATACTGAGGTTAAGGGCGAGGTTATGACGATGTTTTTAGGTCTGCGCCGAAAAACCGAAACCTCCATCGGTAACGCGAAGGAAGGTCTGTGGATTGCCATGAAAAACGGCAATGTGGGTATGATGGTAAACAGTTTTCCAAATGTAAGTTATGTGGAAACCGGTCTTACCATGAGTGATTTTACCCGTATGTATTTTGAGGATTCCCCGGAAACCGGAGAAATAAAAATATATATGGATGACATTAAAACAGGTAAAAAGAAACAGCTTGTGGCAAGCCTTGAAATTGAAATTGGCGATGAAAGCACCGTTGTTAAAATGTACGGGGCAAATAAGGCAGACGGTGCAAAAATTACAAGCACCCTTCCTTATGTGCTTGAAAAAAGTGGCTACACCTGTTGGTGGAGTCATTGCTGTGAGGAAATAAAGGTAAAGGATATTTACCTGGAATATGATGAATTTGAAAGAGAGCCTTACTATCCTGCAGACCCGCTGAAATATAACGATGCCCTGACTGATACCTGGGTGGCAACCGATGACCTTGGCAGAACAACTCCCACAAGTGAGGAGGCAGGAGACCCTAAAGATGTTAAGGTTGGTATGTTCTACTACCTGTGGAACACAGGCGGTACAGCCCGTGACAATTTTAAAACATATCAGGAGGGCGGTCTTGATGCGGTATGGGACAGCCTTCGCAATGGCGGAGATCACCATTTCTGGTGGGGAGAACCCTATTTTGGTTATTACAATATGACAAAAGATGAATGGGTTGTTCGCAAACACGCAACAATGCTTTCAAATGCAGGTATTGACTATGTGTTTTTTGATAACACAAACGGTGTAACCTTCAGTACAAGCTATATGATGCTTTGCAAAACCTGGGCACAGATGCGCCGTGAAGGGCTTACAACACCGCAGATAGTGTTCTTTATGGGTGATGATTACACAACAACCACAGATAACTATTATGAATATCTGTATCGTGACGGCTACTATGTTGACCTGTGGTTTGAGTGGGAGGGTAAACCTCTTATCCTTTCAAAAACCGGTAACATTCCTGAAAAGTATAAGGATTTCTTCACAGTAAGAGAATCCTGGGCATTTAACAGCGGTGTTAACGAGGGCGGTCTTTATCAGTGGCAATGGAACCAGGAATATCCGCAGATTCCGGGTGTTGACGAAGATGGCAATGTTGAACAGGTAGGTGTATCGGTGGGCGGTCACCCGGTAAATACCCGTAAGGAATATGCTATAGGCAGAAGCTGGCACAACGATACTCCGGGAGATATGTCGAAGGAGGATTTTGGCTACAGTCTTCTTGAAACCACCACTCCGCTGGGACTTCACTATGCTGAGCAATGGAGCAGAGTTTTTGAACTCAGCCCCAAAATGGTTACAATTACATCCTGGAACGAGTGGCAGGCAGGAAGAAAAACCGATTATATGCCCGGCTCATGGTTTGCCAATACCTATCAGATACAGTATCAGAATCCCGATTATAACGCATTTTTTGTTGACCAGTTTAACCCTGAATTCAGCCGGGATGCTGAACCTATGAAGGGCGGTTTTGGTGATAATTATTACTGGCAGACGGTACAGAATGTCCGTCAGTTCAAGGGTGTGCGTGATATTCCCGCGGCAGAAGGGGATAAAACAATTGACATAAACGGAAGTACAGACCAATGGAATGATGTATGGCCTGAATACAAGGACCATGTGGGGGATATAACCCACAGAAATGCTCCCGGTTCAAACAACATAACCTATGTTAATGAAACCGGCAGAAACGATATTGATTTTGCAAAGGTTGCAAACGATGAAAACTACTGGTATTTCTATGTGCAATGTGCAAACGAAATAACAGAGCCGGAAGGTACAAACTGGATGAATCTGTACATAGATGCAGATAAAAAATTCGATACCGGCTGGAAGGGCTACGATTTCATCATTAACCGTGTGCAGAAAAGCGGTTACGCTTCAGTTGAGGCTCACAATGTGGATTATAAATGGAAAACCCTTGGTAAAGCTGCTTACACGGTAAAGGGCAATGTGTTGCAGATTCGTATTGCAAAATCTCTTTTGAAAATTGATGAAAGTGACGGCTTCGATTTTAAGTGGGCGGATAATTCCACTTCAACCGGAGAGGTTATGGAATTTCTTGATCTTGGAGATTGTGGTCCCGATGACAGGTTCAATTTCCGCTATACAAAAAAACCTGCCGGTGTAAAGCTCAGCGGAGAAACCGATGGAGTTGTTATGAAGGTTAACCGCAACACAGCTTTAATTAACGGTAAGCTGACAAAGGTTGACCCCGGCAACACCAATGTAACCCCGTTTGTTTACGAAGGAAACACCCTTGTGCCCGTGCGTTTTCTTGCTGAAAGCCTTGGGGCAAAGGTGAATTGGAACGATAGAACAAATACTGTTACAATAACAAAATCCTCGGATAACACAAACGACACGGTTATAACACTTGTTATCGGAGAAAATACCATGACGGTAAACGGGGAAACAAAGAAAATACCTATGGCGGCACTTGTGTTTGATGACAGAACCTTCCTTCCATTAAGAACGGTTGCAGAGGCAATGGGCAAAACTGTAAGCTGGGATGAAAGAGGCATTATTGTTATAGGTGATGCGGAAGCAGACCCGGCAGTTATGGATGAAATATGGATTAAGCTTTAAGGAGGCAGAAAAATGAAACTTAATAAAATGTTGTATCTGCTCCTTGGAGTAAGCCTTTTTATATCGGGTACAGCGGTTGCTGCCCCTGCTCCCATAGTGGATGAATTGTACAATTATGAGGGCACATATACTTTAACGGAGAATTTTGATATTGCAAAAGAAAGCCTTGTAACAGAGCAGGAACAGGAAATCTTTTACTCTCCGGTAACAAAGGCAAAGGTTTTTGAAACTAATGATGTTGCATACATCACAGCACAAAACGGTAAGCTTACTACAAGCCACCAGAGTGCAGTTATGGGTGTTTCGTTTATAAATCCTGTTCCCGGCCCGGCTGAAAATGTATATACAGCAAACGGTCACACAGCCTCATATGTTTTTGAAACGGAATTTACTCACGAAACACGGCAAAACACTTCTGCAGCGGTGTACCTCGGAGTAAGAACAGAAAACCGTTTCAATGAACTTAAAGGTGTTTCTAAAACAGACCTTCAGGGAGACGGTATATGGCTTGGTATAGGTAAAGGCAGAACAGGTATAGGCTCGCCTATGTTCAGCTCAGGTTCTGCTGTTTCCTGGACAATGGCAGACGGTTTTGATGATATAACAAGGTTCAGGGTTTACGATGATGTAAAGAATAACACCGTAACCTATTATACTGTATCGGAACAGGGTGCAGAAAATCTTATTGCCACCGTTACCGTAGGCACCTACAATCCGACAGAGGATATAACGCCCCTTACATATACGGTAGAAACTAAAACCGGCACGGCAACAGAAACAATAAATGTTTCGGGAAGAATATCTCAGGGTGGAATGTACTATCCGCAGATTTACATTTGCGGAATAAAAACCGATGTGGAATATATGTCCGTAACAGCGGCAAAAACCGTAGAATACGGTCTTACAGCGCTTACTGTAAACGGTGAAGAACACGACCTTTCGGTGCTTGATGTCGCAATGCCGGAATCGGTGGATGGCAAGCTTATCTTAAATGCAGCAGCACCCTACGGCACTCATTTTGAAATTCTTGTTTCGGATGAAGATGCGGAGGGCGGTTTCCGCAGCGTTCCTGCGGTGTATGGTGATAATGTTATAAATGTTTCAGGAGTAAACCTGGTAAAGCTTGTTGTAACAAACGGCACAGATACCACGGAATATTCTTTCAGCTACGAGCCGGCACCGGCTTTCAATAAAAACGGTTTACCTACCGAATTCAGAGTGATTTACGGTACAGACCTTGTAATTGACCTTGACGATTATTTTTCGGATGAGGCAGGGGAACTTGAATTTTACATTGATGATGAGTGGATTCCCGGCAGAATGATTGTAGTTCCAACAACCGAACCGGCAACCTACGAATATTCGGTAGAAGCAAGAAATGCGGTTACCGGAAAAAGTACGGCAGGCAGCTTTGTTGCCGAGGTTTATTCAACGGTACCGGTTTTTGACGAGGAGAATTCAACTGAAATTACTGCAGTTCTCGGCAGAGAAAAAACTGTAAACCTTGCGCCAATGTTCAGCGATGAAACGGAAGGTAACCTTGAGTTTGCAATTGTTTCTCCCGGCGGAGACATTGAAATTCAGGACGGAATATGGGAAATAGATACTTCTGAGGAATACTGTCAGGAATACATAATAAAGGTTACCAACTCTTACAGCGGTTATTATACCACACAGGTGTTCAGCGTAACTGTTGCGGAAGAAAAAATGTTTACCTTCACAGAAACCTTCGACACAGACAAAAATAACTTTGTTGTAGGCTCGGAACAGAATTACAGCCAGTTTGTTAAAACCAAGGTTTTTGGCGCAGGGGACATTACAAACATTTTTGTGGGTGACGGAGCGTTTACCGGAGCAAAACCCAGCGGAAGTATAGGTAACTACAGCCTGGCAACAAGATTCCCCGTTGACGGCACATCTCCCTATACGGTGGATATGACATTCTCCACAAATAACTCTTATGCTTCGGCAGGTCTTTATTTCTGCATGAGGGCAACGGGCTTCAAACAGTTTACAACTGCCGTACCGGATAACGGAACAGCTCTTCCTTCAAGCGGTATATGGCTGGCTGTTTCCGAAGCAAACAAGCTTTCAATAGGCTTCCCGGCAAGACAAACAGCGGTTATATGGACATCGGGTCATAATTTTGCAAATACCACTCACCTGAGAATATTTGACGATACGGAAAATAATGTAATTTATTTTCGTGTTGTTAACGATTCAACAGGGGAGGAAACCCTGGTTGCAAAAATTGAGGTATCATATACAAACGACGAAAAAACAAAGCTTAAATATACTGTTTATAACGGAACATCAAGCGTTACTGAGGAATTTACGGTAAACGCTGTGCTTCCGCAGACAGGTGCCTTTTACCCACAGATATGGGCCCACGATGCAAAAATTGTAGTGGATAGCTTCGGAGTAACTCAGAAAGCGGATTCCTCCGCAGAAATGGGTGAGGTAACCATTTCGGGTCTTGAACTTGATAACAGCTTTTCAAGTGAAATTCCGAACTACCGTGGTGAATTTGAGTCGCAGGACAAAATAGTTTCTTTAAGCATTGCGGCATCCCGTGGTGTGGGTTACCGGGTTTATACCGATGTTGAGGATATTCATATGGTTGAAGGAGTAAACCTTCTTGACCTGTCGGATGCAAACTTTCTTTATATTGAATCAGATAACGGAGAAACAGTTACCACCTACACAATAGCACTTGAAAACAAACCCTATTTCAAGGCGGATGCAGAGGAAACACTTTATTTCAGAGTAAACGGTACCGATTCCGTAAACCTTGGAGATTACTTTGCGGACAACTGTGCAGGAACACTTGATTTTGCATCGGAGGATGACAGGTTAGTATTTAATGGAAACTATGTTTCTTTAAGTGACACAAGTGGTGAAACCTCCTTTGATGCGGTTATATCGGCAACCAATGCATCAACCGGCAGAAGCATTGAAAAAACACTCAGGATTATTATTTACATACCTGCCGAAAGCCCTGATGCACGAAGCATTAAGCTTTATGCAGACGGCGTGGAGGTAACGCCTGAAATAAACCTTTCGGGCGGAAGTGCGGATGTGATTCTTGAAAATACCACCCAAACCTTTAGGTTTGAAACCGAGCTTGATTATTTCGGCACATATGTGGCAACTCTTGATAACGGAAGAAATGCTGAAAGCGGAACAGAATATGCCTTAGGAGATGTGCGGTCTCTTTCGGTTGCGGTAAGTCATAGTGCCTTCCCCGGACAGACGGTTACATATACCTTTAATTTTAAGCTTAAACCCGTTATAAACCTTGGTGTGCTTGAAAGCTTTCTTTCGGCTCATACGGATAGCAGCGGTAAAAAGGGCCTTCTTGCCCGTAAGGATTATACCCTTGATTTAAACACGGTTTTTCAGGATGCTGACGGTCTTGAGATGACAGCCTTTTCTGTAACTGACGGTGAAGGAAATGGTGTTGGTACCATTTCGGCAGGGATATGGAGCGTTAATTATTCTGATTTTGAGCAGGTAAGCCTTACCTTCTCAGGTACAAGTGAAAATGGAGTAACCGTTTCGGTTAATAAGCAGGTTGAATTTTTCCGCGAAACCGTACCTCCTGTTTTTGGAACAAACACCCTGAGCGTTTCGGATATAGGAAACACTCATGCCACAGTTTCGTGGAGTGCGGCAACGGACTCAAGCGGAATTGCTGAATACAGACTTTATTGGTCAAAATCCGGCAACACTCAGAAAACAGAGGTTGTACTTGAAAATAATGCTACAAGCTACGAGCTCACAGGACTTTCAAAAGGGAAGGAATACTATGTTTATGTTGAAGCGGAAGATACCTATGGAAACATAAATGTGAATCGCCTTGATGCAACATTTACCACAACCGGTAGCAGTAACGGTGGCGGCGGAGGCGGTAACGGTCTCGGAGGAGGAAGCTTTTTTGTATCAGCGGAAAACACAATAGTTGAAGTACCCACAGTATCCGAAAACAGAAGGTTTACTGACCTTCAAAACCATAACTGGGCGGAAAGTGCAATTTACCGCCTTGCAGAAAAAGGTGTTGTAAACGGTGTTACAGAAACAACCTATGAGCCTGCAAGAAATGTAACAAGAGCTGAATTTACGGCAATGCTTGTCCGCGCACTTAAGCTCAGCGGTGATACAGCCCATGGCTTTGCCGATGTGAATTCCGGCGACTGGTTTTACAATGCGGTAATGACAGCAAAAGCCTGCGGTATCATTAAAGGTGACGGTGAATGCTTCAGACCGGGTGACGAAATTACCCGTGAGGATATGATGGTAATTACCTGCCGTGCCCTTGACAGTATGGGTCTTATTGATATGTCAAAGAAAAACACTGCCTTTGGTGATGCTGAAAAAGTGTCGGCCTACGCTGTGGATTCCGTGACGGTGCTTGTTGCAAACGGAATAATAACCGGTGACGGGAACGGCAATGTAAACCCCGGAAAGCCGGCAACAAGAGCTGAAACAGCAGTTATAATTGACAGGATAATAAACTGATAGCAGGTGAATTTTATGGAAAATATAGCAAAAATTGTTTTAAAATATACATATACCGACGGTGATACCGAAACAAAGGGTGTAAACTTAAACGGTGAAGAAACCGTACAATCTCAGTACATACACGCAAAAATAAATACTGTGGAAAAAGGGAACCTGAGAGAAACGGCAATTGAACTGTCTGCCATAGAGGGGAAACCGCTTAAATGGTTTGATGTGGAGTTTTATTTAACAAGCAGAATTGCCACACCTGAGCTTTATATGTACAACAATGCAACAATTACAAACGACTGGGTAAACACAATCCCATTTGAAAAAACAAATGAGCTCATAACCCGTGATGTTCTTACCCTGGAAAACAGGGAAAACGGCAGAACCTTCGGTGTGGGCTTTGTAACAGCTGACCGTTTCTGGGCATATATGAAAAGCCGTCCCTGGAGCATAACTCTCCGTTATTCTATGGAGGATAAGCCCCTGAAAAAGGGTGAGACCTATAAAATGGAAAGGTTCATGTTTGGTGAGGAAATTCCGTCAACAACCTTTCTCGAAGGCTATGCAGACCGGATTGCGGAAATATACAACATAAAAATCAACAAGCCGGTTTACAGCGGATGGTGTTCCTGGTCCTGTTTCTATAAGGACATTAACGAGGAAAACATTACCTCTGTAACCGGGCAGATGGAAAAGAATTTTGGTGAGAAAAAAACAGGCCTCGTTCAGCTTGATGACGGTTGGCAGAAAGGTCCTACAAGCTTTCCCGGTAAATGGGTGGAGGATACGGAAAAGTTCCCCGGCGGAGTAAGAAAAATGGCTGAGCTTGTAAACGGCAAGGGTATGGATTTCGGCTTGTGGCTTTCGCCCTTCCTTATGAGTGAGGATTCTCCCTTCCGAGAGGAAATGAAGGGGTTTGAGCTTAAAAATTCAAGGCTTGTACACAGAAACATCAATGCACTTGACATTGCAAAGCCTGAAATGTTGGAGCATGTGAAAAGCATATTCAGATGGTGCTGTGAGGATTTGAAAGCTGATTATTACAAGCTGGATTTCCTTATTCTTTCACTCAGGCGCGAAGGTGCCGTTGAGGATTTTGTTACATATGAAGAGGACTACTCGGTTGCAATTTACAAAAAAGCATTAAAAACCATCCGCGAAACAATTGGTGAAGAAAGGTTTATGCTTCTGTGCGGTGCACCCATCTTAGAGAGTGCAGGCATATTCGACGGTACACGCATAGGCTCGGATATTGCCTGGGGCAGAAGCAAAGTGGCTCCTACCGGCTGGACAATTGTGAGAAACTGCATTGTCAACACAATGCTCAGGTATTTTTACCACGGCAAGGTGTTTATTAACGACCCTGACGGAGTTATTCTTCGTGATACAAATGTGGCAAGGGACGGGTACGATGCTACCTATTCCGAAACCCGTGCATGGGCAACTGCAACAGCAATGAGCGGTGGTCTCATCCTTGAAAATGATGTGCCTGACACTCTTTCGGAGGGCAGGAGAAAGCTTTTTACCGATATGCTTCCTGTTTACGGAAAAGCGGCAAAGCCTCTTGATTTTTATCAGCAGCCCTATCCCACAATTGCGTATATTACCGTGGATGAAACCACGAAGCTTGTTTCGGCATACAATTTTGGAGATAAAACAGATGATATTGTGCTGCCGCTTGAAAAGCTGGGCTTTGAAGGTGACACCGTTGTTGTAAAATGCTGGGAAAGAGAAATTGCAGGAGTATTTCAGAATGAATATACCGAGGTTAATTCTCTTCCGCACAACGGCTTTGTATATCTGCTTAAAAAATGCGGAAATGTTCCTGAGGCACTTTATGTGGATTGTAATGTTTACGGCGGTGTGGATATGATTGAGCAAAGCTTTGAGGGAAAAACACTCACCGTTAAAGCTCTTGAAAAGCTTGAAATGTGCAAAAACAGAAGCCTTTATGTATATGCACCCAAAGGCTTCGCGTGTGACGGTGAAATTGTACTTGAAACAGAAAAATGCAGGATTTACAAGGTATGTGAGCTTGTGCCCGGCAAAACAACAGAGGTGATTTTTAAATGAGAATTGGAACAACAAACGATAAATTTTGCAAAGTGCATACATGGAGTCCCGATGAGGTGTGCCATACCGATTATGCAAAAATGAAGGAGCTTGGCTATACAGCAATGGACGGAAACCATTTCTGCGACATTAACTGTTACCTTTCAAAATCTTCCGAGGAAGATTTTGAAGCTTTTCTGAAAGAAGAAAAACGCTTAGCCGAAGAAAACGGCATATGGATAAACCAGGTTCACGGCTCCTGGCCGGTGTTCGATGAATACGAGGACAGACGGGAAAAGCACATTGAACATATGAAAAAATGTATCCGCGGGGCATATTATTGCGGTGCTGAGGTGACGGTTTTTCACCCCATTATGCCTGAGGGCTGGTGGAAGGAAACCGACCCGGAGTTTTCGTGGAAAATGAATGTTGAAAAATTCGGTGAGCTTGGAGACTATGCGGCACAGTACGGTGTTAAGGTTGCAATTGAAAATCTGCCTTTTCCGCCAATCCGCCTTGCTAAAACCGAAAACATAAGAGCACTTGTGGATGAAATAGGCAAGGATAATGTGGGTATATGCCTTGATGTGGGTCACGCAAACATTTTCCATCCGGATATCGGTGATACCGTCCGCCTTTGCGGTGAAAAGCTTTTCTGCCTTCATGTGCACGATAATAAGGGCTATCATGATGATTCCCATCAGGTACCTTTCCTTTGCACTATAGACTGGGAAAAGTTTACTGCGGCTCTAAAGGAGATAGGCTACCGCGGAGTGATGTCTCTTGAATCGGGTGCCTACGGACGCGAAAAAATGCCTCCTCACATTCTGGAAATGTTCCTGAAGCTTGAAGCAGAGGTTGCAAAATACCTGGCATCCTGTTCTGAATAATATTTTTCAAAAAAAAGGCATTTATGCCTTTTTTTTGTTCTTTTGTTGCTTTTTTGTGTATTTGCTTGAAAGAGCCTGTAAAAGAGGATATAATTATACAGAAAACTATTTTAAACGGAGTTTCTTTATGGAAAATATTATTTCTCAGGTGCTTGGTGTTGCTGTAATAGCTTGTGTCGTTCTTTCAATGCAAGCAAAAAATGTAAAAACAGTTCTCATATTGCAAATGCTGTGTAATGGGCTCAGTGCCCTGAGTTACCTTCTTGTGGACGGTGACTCGGCAAGTATTGTAACATTGTTTGCAGTTGTGCAGACTGTGGTGTATTACATAATCCGTGCAAAGGGAAAAACGGCTCCTAATATCCTTGCATTTGTGTTTATGCTTATATTTGTAGGCTGCTCCCTTCCTGCATACAAAAGCTATCTTGACCTTTTTTCAATGTTTGGAGCGGTGTGCTGTTCACTTTCCCTTGCTCAGGCAAAACCCTCGGTTTTCAGGATTTTAAGCCTGCTTAACGGTTTGGCATGGGTGATTTATGATATTGGCATAGGTGCATATACCATGACAATAACCCATGGCATAGTGATAGTGTCCGCAATTATAGGTATAGTAAGGTTAGATTTAAAAAGAAATAATAAGGAGGAACAAATATGAAAAAGATTATAGCTTCAGTTCTTGCGGCAGTTTCGGTTTTATCCCTCGGTGCTTCGGCAAAGGTTGGTGATAAGGTGGGCACGGCACTCAACACGGATATTGTTGCCTACATAAACAACTACGCAATTCCCTCTTTTGCGGTAAACGGACAGTCCTGCATTATTGCGGAGGATCTGCGTTTTTTTGGTTTTGATGTGGTATGGAACGATGCAGACAGAAGCCTTTCCATTACAAAATCAAAAAATATTACTCCTCACATAATGACTCAGATTGAGTTTGCTAAAACCGCCCCAAAGGGCAGCTTTTTTGCCGATGTGCTTGAAACCGATATTGTAACCTATGCAGACGGAATAAAGGTTCCTTCTTATGCAATAAATGGCTACACCATGGTTCCCATGGAAGAGCTTCATATGCTGGGAACGGTTGTGTGGAACCCTGAAATGTGGATACTTGAAATGAAGGTAAACGGGCTTCCTGAAAGACCAACCCGTCAGGAAATTAAAATTGCGGTGTTTAATGATGCTGTGTTTGATTTACACGAGCAGCCTTATTCAGCAATAAAAGCAGTTTACGGCAGACCCAACACCTCTTTTTATTATGACGGAGGCGTTGCTTTTCAGTATCAGTATCACGGTCTGACATTCTTTTTCGATAAAACCTATGACCTTGTACCGGAGCCAAAAGCCGATGCAAAATGCACTCACATTTACACAACACTTCAAAAATGTGTAAACGGTGTTGAGGGTTGCAGCTTTACAGCAGATGAATTTGAAAAATACATTGGTGAAACTGTGAAAGAAAGCTACAACGAAATGGACGAAATGTATGTTTATACATTCTTCTATAAGGGAACAAGGTGCAAAATATATTCTGATATAGAAGACCGTATAGATTTTAATGACCTTGTGATAATTCAGGATATGTACAAAAAGTAAACCCAACCCGAGGCGAAACCATCTGTTTGTTTGCTATTTGCTCATTCTTTGTCTTAATGCCTCAAAGGTTATAACGCCTGTGGCCACCGAAACATTTAATGATTCGGTAGGACCGGGCATAGGAATTTTTACGAGAAAATCACATTTTTCCGTCATAAGCCGGGACATTCCTTCGCCCTCACTTCCCATTACAATGCCAAGGGGACCGGTAAGGTCAGCTTCGAAATGGTTGCGGTCACCGTGCATATCGGTGCCTACAATCCATAAGCCTTCTTTTTTTAAGGAATCTACAGCGGAAGCAAGGTTTGAAACCCGGGCAACAGGCAGATGCTCAACTGCTCCGGCAGCAACCTTTGAGGCTGTGCCGTTAACGGGACAGCTTCGACGCTTTGGCATAATTATGCCGTGGCAGCCGGCGCTGCAGGCGGTTCGCATAATTGCCCCTAAATTGTGCGGGTCGGTAATTTCGTCAAGGATTATCACAAAAGGAGGCTCGTTTTTGCTTTTTGCAAGGTTTAAAATATCCTGAATGTCGGCGTATTTTATCTCGGAAACAAGTGCCGCCACGCCCTGATGGTTGCCTCTTTCGGTTAATTCATCAAGCTTTTGCTTTTCAACCTGGGAAATTACAATTTTCTTCTTTTTTGCAAGAGAAATAAGGTCACCGTTACGGTCGGAGGTTTTTGCAATGTAAAGCCTGTCAATGTCACGGTCACCCTTTAAAAGCTCCATAACGGCATTTCTGCCGAAAACTATATTATTATCCATAATGTGCTCCTGTCTGATTATTTTAATATATTTTATCATATATCAGAAAAAATTGCAACAAAATTTTTAAAAACAGTAGACAAACGAACGAAAATATGTTAAAATTATATAAGTGAAACGAAAAAGGCGGTGAAATGCGTTGATTTTTACGGATATGGCTCTCTTGTGTTTTATGCAGACAGCAAGGGAAATGAAGCTTGACTATACATATGTAAACCGTTTTGTAAATTATATACAGCAAATGGGGTTTGAGCCTCACGAGGTTTTTGCCAGAAAAATGGAGTTCGATTCTTCTTATTCCGGGTTTATTGAAGCAGCAGAAAAAAGGATAAGAGAGTTTTGCATCAGGACTTTAGAATTTTCAGGAAGAAAAATTGAACTTGTTTCTACTGAAAATCCTATGTACCCGGCTAATTTAAAAAATCGCCTCGGCGAAAAAACACCACCCTGTTTTTTTGCTGTTGGGAATTTAGCCCTTGGCGGAAAACCTTCGGTAGCGGTTACCGGAGTGAGAGATGTTTTTCATGACGACGAGGTTTTTGCAAGGCGAATGGGTGAGCTTTGTGCAAGAGATGGGCTTGTAGTGGTTTCCGGAGGTGCTTCGGGAGTTGACTGGATAACTCTTTCCTCGGCACTTAACCACGGTGGGGAAGCGGTGGTATATCTTCCCCAGGGTTTTGAAAAATCACAGTTCGTTCAAAAGAACAGACATTTTCTTGAAAGGGGAACGCTTCTGTGCCTTTCGTTGTGGGAACCCTATGCCGGGTTCAGCGGAAATAATGCGCTGGAAAGGAACGTTTATATACATTCTCACGGTGATATAACCGTAACTGTCAGGGCAAAATATAAATCGGGCGGGTCCTGGTCGGGAGCTTGCTATAATCTGGAAAGGGGCAGAACTCCGGCATATGTCAGCGATATTCCCTCACCGGGCAATGAGGCTCTCAGAAAAATGGGAGCAGGGCTTATTAAGCGTGCAGAGCTGTTGCATCCGGATTTTCGCCTGAAGGAAGAAATTACAGAGCTGAAAGGATTTTGCATTAACCCTCTTTGCGAAATTTAAACGGTGTTGTACCGTGGAATTTTTTAAAAGCCTCGTAAAAACTGCTGTTGCTTTTGTAGCCAAGCTCGGCGGCAATGCTGCCTACGTCAAGCTTTGTGTCGGCAAGAAGCTTGTGTGCCAGATACATTCTTTCCTCAAGGATTTTTTCATTAAAGGTTTTGCCGTACAGCTTGCTGATTATTCGTCCCGTTTGCTGCTTGCTAAGGTGGAGAATATCCGCAAGCTCGCCTAAAGTTCCGTTCTGATAGTTTCTGCCGAAATAGTTCTCAATTATGTAATTGCGGTAGCTGTCAGTGTCGGTATGAGCGCTTGCTTCGGTTGGAATTTCACTACTTGCCGAGGCTTTTATAAGGAGCATAATTTCCTGCAGGCAGGCGGTAATAAGTGCATTTTTATCCGAATAGCAGCTGCAATAGTAGGAGGCAACACGGCGGAAAGCATCTCCGCCCGTGAAGTTTTCAAAAAATGTAACATTGTTTTTTATAAGCACTTCAAATGCGGAAAAATAATCCTTTTTACTGCGGGAGTTTTTGCTTACACCGAAGGAAAGAACAAGCCGCTTTGAACGGTCGGAAATTTTGCTTGCATGCATTACATCACGGGGAATTATCACACAATCCCCTTTTGCAAAAAGATAGTTTTTTTCTGCAGAAAGCTCCATTTCTCCGTCAAGAATGTAAAAAAGCTCGCAGAATTTATGTGAATGAATGGGAGAATCGGCGTTTGTATTGCCGGAAAAGGAAGCGATATCGCTGATAAAAACAAAATCCGTGTTTCCTAGCGAAAAAACATATTCCTCGTAGTTGTTGTATTGCTTTGACAAAATATCACCTCTTTTGAAAACCGAAAAGTATTCGGTTTTTTTATTTTATCATTTTTTTGCAAAAAAGTCAATGAAAAGTACGGAGAAATAACATTTGACATAAAAATATGTTGTTTTGGAGGATTGAAAAAGTAAAGCTTTTGTGTTAATATAAAGCTGAAAAGGAAGTGTTGACATTGAAAGATAAGAAGAAAATTATTATGATTTCGGTTATGGCGGTTGTGATAATAACCTCGGCAATAATCTGCCGTACCCATCCCTTTAATATTCTGCCTCTTATGATATCCCTTTTTGTAATGGCTTTTCAGTCCGAAGCAAGCCGCTATGCCGTGCTTGCGGGGTCCCTGAACTCGCTTATTTATGCCGCAGTATATCTTAATTTCGGTATATACGGCTCTGTGTTGCAGGCGGCACTTTTCAGCTTTCCCATTCAGCTTATAACCTTTATCAGATGGAACAAAAATGCCTATAAGCACACTGTAATGTTCAAAAAAATGTCGGTAAAAGGCAAAGCTTTTCTGTACGGCGGTGTTGCGGCGGCATGGATTGCAATGTGCATTGTTCTTAATGCGGCAAATTACGAATTTGCAGTGCTTGACAGCGGCTCGACTCTGCTGGGGTTTGTAATTCCAATCTTTACAATGCTGGCGTATGTGGAATATACATATTTATGGCTTGTTCAGGCGGTGTTCTCGTTGTTGCTTAATCTTCAGCTTGTAAAAGGCGATTACAGTAGAACGCCTTATCTTATCTACAGTATCTACTGTGCGTATTGCATTGTAATGGCGTTTATAAATGTACACAAATTCTATAAGGAACAACAGGAGGTAAAGAAAAATGTCAATTAACATAGGTAACCGCAGAGAATTTTTCTGGGATGATTATCTTGTGGATAGGGCTTTGTCCGATACTGTAGCGCAGGTATGTCCTCTTGGAGAGGGAACGGAGGTTGCCCGTTTTCCTGATTCTATTATAAGCTATCCTTCAATATGTAAGGTGGGCGATGAATACAGAATGTATTATATTGCAGGATGGATGGACGGCGATGTTATGCTTGATGATGACGGAAGCTCATATCATCTGGGAGTTAAGGTTATAACAAGCCCCGACGGCATCAACTGGAGCTTTCCGAAAGTAAACGGCAGAGATGATAATGTTGCCATTGAAAGCATACTGGACAATGTTTTTGTATACCGTGACACCAACCCAAATTGCCCTACCGGGGAGCTTTACAAGGCAGTAGCCAGCGGCAGATATATTGAGGGTAAATACGGACTTTACCTGTTTACATCTGCTGACGGCTTCGATTTTAAATTATCAAGGTTCATAACCGATAAAGGAACATTCGACACCTGCAACACATTGCATTATATTGATGGCAGATATGTCTGCTATGTGCGTACATATCACGATTACAAAGCACCGTCAGCAGAACCCGAATGTATGATGAATGATTTTTACAATAAACCGGGTACTGCACCCTGTAAAATGCGCAGTATATCTGTGCTTTATTCGGATGACTGTGTAAACTGGAGCGACCCCGTTGAGCTTGAATATACTGATGATTTTGACCATCAGATGTATACCAATCAGGCTATGGTTTACGAAAGAGCGCCCCATATTATGATAGGTTTCCCCACAAGATATTGTGAGCGTATGGTCTGGACAGATAACTATGAGCAGCTGGGCGGATGTGAAAGAAGAAAAAAATCCTACAACTCTGCAAACCCCCGTGAAGGTCTTGCACTTACCGACTGTCTGTTTATGTTCAGCCGTGATACTAAAACCTGGACAAGGTATAACGAGGCGTTTATAACCCCGGGTTACGAAACCGAAACCAATTGGGTGTACGGTGATTGTTACCCTGCATTTGGTTTTGTAGATTCGGGGAAAGAGTATTATATGATGTATACTCACGGCAATCATCATGAACACCACGGGGAAAAACCGCTGCTTATGTATAAAGTAAGAAAAGACGGTTTTGCCTGCCACAGGGCTGATGCAAACGAAAGGGTGCTTGTTACAAAGCCCGTCAGCTTTTGTGGGGACACATTACATATAAACTTTGAAACCTCTGCTTACGGTTATATTATTGTTGAACTTTTGGACAAAGACGGCAATGAAATCCCGGGCAAACGGTCATTTGAGTTGTTTGGTAACAACATTGACAGAAAAGTAAGGTTTGAAGACGGAAGCGGTTTCGGGGAATTTGCGGGCAAGGATGTACGCCTGCGTTTCAGAATGAGAGATGCAAAGTTATATTCTATTAAATTTGAATAAATGAGGGGAAATGATGAACTTTAATACAAAAATTATCCGTGAAGGATATGACGGTAAAAAATGTCTTGTACACGCCAGATGTTGCTTTGCACCAAGCATTGCCGTGGCAACGGCGCAGTATCTGGATGTTACGGGTTGTGATTTATTTGACGGGCTGCAGGCAAGCTTCAGCTTTGACGGTGGCGTGACATGGAGTGAGTTTTCCGGTCAGAAAGGGCTTTTGCCTTTGGTTTCGGAGGGCTGTACAACTGTTGGTTGTGATGCCACACCTATGTATCATAAAAAAACAGGAAAAATAATTCTGCTGGGTCACACGGTATCCTACCGTAAGGGGGAATCTTACCCTATGGGTACTGTGCGACATACATTTTACAGCGTGCTTGACATGAACACAAAAGCCTTTTCGAAAATGAAGTTTGTGGATATGCCCAAAGGCTTTGAAAACTGCGGTAACGGTTCGGGGCAAAGCCTTGAACTTGAAAATGGTGATCTGCTCATTCCTGTGTACTTCAAAAAGACGGGAGATGTAAAATTTTCCTCGGCGGTTATGCGATGCACCTTTGACGGAGAAAGGATAACCTTTGCAGAAATGGGCAACAGCCTGACTGTGGATATTGAACGGGGTGCGTACGAGCCCTCCCTGGTGTATCACAACGGCAAATATTATATGACCCTCCGTAATGATATGTGCGGACTTGTGGCACAAAGCGTTGACGGATTAAACTATAGTGGTATGAAACTCTGGACATGGAAGGACGGAAGCGTTTTGCAGAATTATAATACCCAACAGCATTTTATGCACCTTGGTGAGGAGTTGTACCTTGTGTATACACGCCGCGGTGCGGATAACGACAGGGTGTTCCGCCACAGAGCACCACTGTTTGCGGCAAAGGTGGAAAATATGCAGCTGCTTAAAGAAACTGAGGTTGCCCTTACTCCGGAGAGGGGAGCCAGGTGCGGAAATTTTGGGGTAACGGAATATCCCGGCGGGAAAGCCGCGGTGATGGTTGCGGAATGGATGCAGCCTCAAGGCTGTGAAAAGCACGGAAGCAATAATGCAATTTATTTATCAAT
>JAZQCS010000078.1:0-22819 GCA_045546415.1 Clostridia bacterium
AGCATTGCTGCAAGAAGGTTGTTTGCTGCACCGATTGCATGGAAATCGCCGGTAAAATGAAGGTTAATGTCCTCCATAGGTACAACCTGAGCGTAACCACCGCCTGCAGCACCGCCTTTAACACCAAAAACAGGGCCAAGAGAAGGCTCGCGAAGGGCAACCATAACATTTTTACCGATTTTTTTAAGACCGTCTGCAAGACCTATGGTCGTTGTTGTTTTGCCTTCGCCTGCCGGAGTGGGAGTTATGGCTGTTACCAGAACAAGCTTACCTTCTTTTTTATCTTTAAGGTCATTAAAAATCGAAAGGTCAATTTTTGCTTTGTATTTACCATACTGTTCAAGATATTTTTCGTCAACACCGGCTGCTTTTGCAATTTCGGTAATAGGTTTCATTTCAACCGACTGAGCTATTTCAATATCACTTTTGTAGGACATTTCAATATGCCTCCTTATTATTTCTTAATAACATCGTGTGCTCCGCCTTCAACGATACTTACCGCAGAAACAAGTGTAATTTTTGCTTTCTGCTGAAGCTCAGGAATTGAAAGTGCACCACAGTTACACATTGTAGATTTAACCTTGGAAAGTGTTCTTGCAACGTTGTCGCTGAGCTTGCCTGCGTAAGGTACATAAGAATCAACACCTACTTCAAAGGAAAGCTTAGATGCACCGCCAAGGTCATATCTCTGCCAGTTACGGGCTCTGTTTGAGCCTTCACCCCAGTATTCCTTCATAAGGGTACCGTTTATGTTGATTTTTTCTGTAGGGCTTTCTTCAAAACGGGCAAAATATCTTCCGAGCATCATGAAATCGGCACCCATAGCAAGTGCAAGGGTAATATGATGGTCATGTACAATTCCGCCATCCGAACAAACAGGAATGTAAACACCGTGCTTTTCATAATATTCATCTCTTGCTTTGCAAACCTCAATAAGTGCTGTAGCCTGACCGCGGCCAATACCTTTTGTTTCACGGGTGATACATATAGAACCACCGCCAATACCAACTTTTATAAAATCTGCACCACAATCAGCAAGATAGTTGAAGCCATCACGGTCAACAACATTACCTGCACCAACCTTAACGCTGTCACCGTATTTTGCACGAATCCAGTCAATTGTAAGCTTCTGCCATTCGGAAAAACCTTCAGATGAGTCAATGCAAAGTACATCTGCACCCGCCTCAACCAATGCAGGAACTCTTTCAGCGTAGTCACGGGTGTTAATACCCGCACCTACAACATAACGCTTTTCGCTGTCGAGAAGGTCGTTAGGATTGTTTTTATGTTCATCGTAGTCCTTACGGAATACAAAATAACAAAGCTTTCCGTCTTTGCTGATTATGGGAAGAGAATTCAGTTTGTTTTCCCAGAGAATATCATTTGCTTCACTAAGAGTTACGCCCTCTGTAGCATAAACAAGCTTATCAAGAGGAGTCATAAACTCGGAAATTTTTGTGTCAGGATTCATGCGGCTTACTCTATAATCGCGGCTTGTTACAATACCAAGAAGCTTACCGTTTGCTGTACCGTCCTCAGTAATAGATACGGTTGAATGACCGGTCTGAGCTTTGAGTGCAAGCACATCACTAAGAGTCTGGTCAGGACGAAGGTTGTCCTCACTCTTAACGAAACCTGCCTTGTAGCCCTTAACTTTAGCTACCATTGCGGCTTCGTCCTCAATAGACTGGGAACCGTAAATGAAGGATACACCACCCTCTTTTGCAAGAGCAACCGCAAGTTTGTCACCTGAAACAGACTGCATAATTGCGGAAACCATAGGAATATTCATTTCAATTGCCGGTTTTTCACCCTTCTTGTACTTAACAAGAGGTGTTTTAAGGCTTACATTTGCGGGAACACACTGAGATGAAGAATATCCCGGAACAAGTAAGTATTCATTAAAGGTATGCGATACCTCTTCGTAATAAAATGCCATTTTAATTTCCTCCCTTATTTAAAATACTTAACTGCAGACTCGAACATACCCATATCGTAGTTACCGTCCACATTCATATAAAGACCGTTTGCATAACGCTCAGTATGACCCATTTTACCAAGAACTCTACCGTCAGGAGACACTATACCCTCTATTGCACAATTTGAATTGTTGGGGTTAAAGCGTATATCTGCAGTAGGATTGCCTTCAAGGTCAACATACTGAGTAATTATCTGTCCGTTATCGGCAAGTTGTTTAATAACATTTTCCGGTGCGATGAATCTTCCTTCTCCATGAGAAATAGCTACATTATAAACCTCACCGGGCTTAACATTCATAAGCCAGGGGGATTTATTTGATGCAATCCGTGTTCTTACAATTCTGGACTGATGGCGTCCGATTGTGTTAAATGTAAGTGTAGGACAATTTCCATCGGCATCAATTATTTCACCGTGTGATGCAAGACCAAGCTTTATAATTGCCTGGAAACCGTTACATATACCGCACATAAGGCCGTCACGGTTTTTAAGAAGCTCATTAACCTGCTCCTTAATTTTTCCGTTTCTGAAGAATGCAGTAATGAATTTACCGGAACCATCGGGCTCATCACCACCGGAGAAACCTCCGGGAATAAAGATAATCTGCGACTGTTTGATTTTTTCTGCAAAGCTCTCAACCGATTCTGTAATACCTGCAGCAGAAAGGTTTTTAATTACCATAATCTCTGCTTCAGCGCCTGCTCTCTCTAAAGCTTTTGCGGTATCATATTCACAGTTTGTACCGGGGAATACCGGAATAAGAACTCTGGGTTTAGCAACTTTAATGTTTGCGCTGTACACTTTTTCGGCTTCGGTATTAAATGTGGGAATTTCTCCCCCATCCTGATTAATATTACAGCTGAAAATAGGTTCGAGCTTACTTTCATAAATTTCAAGAAGCTTGGAAAGTTCAATAGCTTTACCGTTCATTGAAATGATTTCTTTATCAGTAGTATAACCCAAAACAGTTCCGATTTCAGTATCATCTGCAAGTTCAATTACAAATGAACCGTAGCTATAACCGAATATATCAGAAAGGTTAACATCAGCATATTCAAAACCAATGTTATTACCGAAAGCCATTTTCATAATGCTTTCAGCAACACCGCCATATGTAGGTGTGTAACAGCTGAGCACCTTACCTTCTTTTACAAGACTGTAAACCTTATCGTAAATTGCCTTTACACTATCGGCTAATGGAAGACCGTTTTTGTCATAATCAGGTTTAAGCCAAACCACCTTATGACCGGCTCCCTTAAACTCAGGAGATATAACATCTTTGTTATTACCGGTTGTTACTGCAAATGAAACAAGTGTAGGCGGAACATCAATGTTTTCAAAGCTACCGCTCATGGAATCCTTACCACCGATTGATGCAATTTCGTAATCCATCTGCGCCTTGAATGCACCAAGAAGAGCCGCCATAGGCTTACCCCAGCGTTTTGCATCCTTACCGGGCTTTTCAAAATATTCCTGGAAGGTAAGATATACATCTTCAAACTTGCTGCCTGCTGCTATAAGCTTGGAAACAGATTCAACAACAGCCATATAAGCACCGTGATAAGGACTCTTTTCAGATATAAAGGGGTTGTAACCGTATGCCATATATGAAACTGTATCGGTATAACCTTTTTCTACAGAAACCTTATGTACCATTGCCTGAATCGGAGTCTGCTGAAGCTTACCGCCAAAAGGCATAAGAACTGTACCGGAACCAATGGTAGAATCAAAACGCTCTGAAAGACCTCGTTTTGAACATACATTAAGGTCTCCTGCAAGCTCGGTATAAAGGGTTTCAAAATCTCCCTCAACCTTCTTTTCAAAAGATTCAGGCTTTGCGGAAACAATATCAATATGCTTTTCAGCACCGTTTGAATTAAGGAATTCACGGGAAATATCTACTATGTTAACACCGTTCCACTTCATAACAAGTCTTGGTTCAGCTTTAACAGTAGCAACAACCGTTGCTTCAAGGTTTTCGGATTCAGCAAGCTCTTTAAAACGAGCCACATCCTTTGCTTCAACAACAACAGCCATTCTTTCCTGAGATTCACTAATCGCAAGCTCAGTGCCGTCCAGACCGTCATATTTTTTCGGAACGCTGTTTAAATCAATTTCAAGACCATCAGCAAGCTCACCAACTGCAACAGAAACACCGCCTGCACCAAAGTCATTACACCTCTTTATAAGTGATGAAGCTTCGGGGTTACGGAAAAGTCTCTGAAGCTTTCTTTCTTCAGGGGCATTACCCTTTTGTACCTCAGCACCGCAGCTTTCAAGGGATTCAAGTGTGTGAGATTTGGAAGAGCCTGTTGCACCACCGCATCCGTCACGACCTGTTCTGCCGCCAAGAAGAATTACAATGTCTCCGTCTTCCGGACGCTCTCTGCGGACATTCTTCGCAGGAGCAGCCGCAATAACCGCACCAATTTCCATTCTCTTTGCCACATAGCCATCATGGTAAATTTCATCAACCTGACCTGTAGCAAGACCAATCTGGTTACCGTATGAGCTGTAACCATTTGCAGCAGTTGTCACAATTTTTCTTTGGGGAAGTTTACCTGCAAGGGTTTCGCTTACCGGCTTTAAAGGATTTCCTGCACCGGTCACTCTCATTGCCGCATAAACATAAGATCTGCCTGAAAGCGGGTCACGAATAGCACCGCCAATGCAAGTGGCAGCACCGCCGAAGGGTTCAATTTCAGTAGGATGATTATGGGTCTCGTTCTTGAAAAGAAGAAGCCAGTCTTCGTCCGTGCCGTTTACATTTACTTTGATTTTAACTGTACAAGCATTAATTTCTTCGGATTCATCAAGTTTTTCAAGCTTCCCGGCTTTTTTAAGATATCTTGTGGAAATTGTAGCAATATCCATAAGATTAACGGGTTTTGTTCTGCCGATTTTTGTTCTTGTTTCTATGTATTCATTGTAGGCTTTCTGTAAAAGCTCATCTTCAAAAGTAACATTGTCAATAGTTGTAAGGAAAGTGGTATGACGACAATGGTCAGACCAATAAGTATCAATCATCTTAATTTCGGTGATTGTGGGGTTTCTCTTCTCCCCTGCAAAATATTGCTGACAAAATGTTATATCATCAATATCCATCGCAAGACCGTTATCCCTTATAAACTTTTCAAGACCTGCTTTATCCAGTTCAATAAATCCTTCAAGAACAGCAACTCTTGTAGGGATTTCATATTCTGTTTTAAGTGTTTCAAACTTCTCAAGTGAAGCTTCACGGCTTTCAACAGGATTTATAACATATTTTTTTATTTCAGCAAGCTCGTTTTCGGTTATATCTCCCTCAAGAATATAGACTCTTGCAGTTTTAACAATAGGTCTTTCAAGCTGTGAAATAATCTGAATGCACTGTGCTGCAGAATCTGCTCTCTGGTCAAATTGACCGGGCAAATATTCTACTGCAAAAACAGTATCAGCATCATTTTTGTTTATTTCAGCAGATGTAATATCAAGCTGAGGCTCAGAAAAAACATTTTTTACGGCATTTTCAAAAAGCTCTTCAGAGATTCCTTCAACATCGTAACGGTTTAACAAACGCAGGTTTTTGAGACTTGTTATACCAAGCAAAGAAACTATATCGTTTTTAAGTGATTTTGCTTCATTTGCAAGCTCTGCTTTTTTTTCTACATAAATTCTGTATACCATATTTTTTATCCTTTCTTACTTTAGTGCCGCAAGCGCTTTGCTGCCTATATCACTACGGCAATAAGCATTTTCAAAGGTTACATTTTTAACTTCTTTATAAGCTTTTTCAATAGCTTTTTCAAGGTTTTCCGCTGTAGATGTTACACCAAGTACTCTACCGCCCGATGTAAGAAGCTTACCGTTTTCGAGCTTTGCACCGGCTACATAAACCTCTCCTTCATTTGTGTTGTTAAAGGTAATTTCAAAGCCGGTTTCATATTTTCCGGGATATCCCTTTGATGCAACAACAACACAACAAGCGGCACCATCAGAAAACTCTACCTTTACATTACTGAGGTTTTCATCGTTTACTGCTTGCATAATCTCAAACAAATCGGTCTTAAGAAGCGGAAGAACAACCTGAGTTTCAGGGTCACCAAAACGGCAGTTATATTCTATAACCTTAGGACCGTTAGGGGTAAGCATAAGACCAAAATACAAACAGCCTTTAAAGGTTCTTCCTTCTTTATTCATTGCTTCCATTGTAGGAAGAAAGATTGTTTTCATACATTCTTCAGCAATTTCTTTTGTATAATACGGATTAGGTGCAATTGTACCCATACCTCCGGTATTAAGACCTTTATCATTATCAAGTGCTCGTTTATGGTCCATAGATGAAACCATAGGTATCATTGTTTTACCATCAGTAAACGAAAGAACTGAAACTTCAGGTCCTGTTAAAAATTCTTCAATAACAATACTGTTGCCGCTGTTACCGAAAATTTTATCCTCCATCATGGATTTTACTGCCGCCTTTGCATCATCACGGGTTTCGGCAATTACAACGCCTTTACCAAGAGCCAGACCGTCGGCTTTAATTACCGTAGGAATGGGTGCAGTTTCAAGATACGCAAGAGCCTCCTGCATATTGGTAAAAGTTTCATACTCCGCTGTGGGGATATTATATTTTTTCATAAGATTTTTTGAAAAAACCTTACTTCCCTCGATAATTGCAGCATTTTTACGGGGACCAAAGCACTTTATTCCGATTTCCTCAAGAGCATCAACACTACCCAGCACAAGGGGGTCATCGGGAGCAACAACTGCAAAATCAATATTATTTGTTTTTGCAAACTCAACCTGACCTTCTATGTCTTTTGCACCAATATTAATACAGGTTGCATCGGCGGCTATACCGCCGTTACCGGGGAGCGCAAAAATTTCAGTAATAGCTTTGTTCTCTTTTAATTTTTTAATTATTGTATGTTCGCGACCTCCGCCGCCTACAACCATAACTTTCATTGTGTCACCTCAAAAAATTAATATATGGGGTATTTTTCGCAAAGTGCAATAACTTCTTTTGTGATTCTCTCTTTGGAGTTTTCAAAATCGGTAGCAACTTCTCTCATCCACTTTGCAATCATTTTCATTTCTTCTTCTTTAAAACCTCTTGTTGTAACAGCAGGAGTTCCCACTCTTACGCCGCTTGTGATAAAGGGGCTCTGAGGGTCATTGGGAATTGCATTTTTGTTTACTGTAATGTGTACCTCATCAAGACGGTGTTCAAATTCCTTACCGGTAAGTCCGAAAGGCTGAAGGTCAAGAAGCATAAGGTGATTATCAGTACCGCCTGAAACAAGATTAAATCCTTCTGCAAGAAGACTATCCGCAAGTACCTTTGCATTTTTAACAATCTGCTCCTGATATTTTTTGAAATCCTCAGTTAAAGCTTCGCCAAAAGCAACAGCCTTTGCAGCAATAATGTGCATTAAAGGTCCGCCCTGAGTACCGGGGAATACTGCTTTATCAATCTGTTTTGCGAACTCTTCTTTACAAAGAATAAGACCGCCTCTGGGACCGCGAAGAGTTTTATGGGTTGTTGTTGTAACAACATCTGCATAAGGAACAGGGCTGGGATGAAGACCTGCAGCAACAAGACCTGCAATATGTGCCATATCTACCATGAAATATGCACCAACTTCATCAGCCACTTCACGGAACTTTGCAAAATCAATTGTTCTGGAATAAGCACTTGCACCGGCAAGAATAAGCTTTGGCTTGCATTCAAGTGCTTTTGCACGCATTTTGTCATAATCTATCATTCCGTTATCATCCTCAACACCGTAAGGAACAATGTTGAAATATTTACCGGAAATGTTAACAGGAGAACCGTGAGAAAGATGTCCTCCGTGAGCAAGGCTCATGCTGAGAACAGTATCACCGGGCTCTAAAAGTGCAAAGAAGGTTGCAAGGTTAGCGTTTGCACCGCTATGAGGCTGAACATTTGCGTGCTCTGCTCCAAAAAGTTTTTTTGCTCTTTCTCTGGCAATTACTTCGACCTCATCAACACAGTAGCAACCACCGTAATATCTTTTGCCGGGGTAACCCTCAGCATATTTATTTGTAAGAACTGTTCCTGCTGCAAGTAAAACAGCTTTAGAAACAATGTTCTCGGAAGCTATAAGTTCAATGTTATGCTGCTGACGTGTAAGCTCCTTTTCACAGGAAGCAAACACCTCACTATCGTAGTTTTTAAGTTCATCAAAAAAATTCATTTCTCCAAATTCTCCTTATCTTTTTGATATTAATGATGGAATAATCTCATATGTGTAAATGCCATTGCCATACCAAATTTATTACAGGTTTCAATAACATTGTCATCGCGGATTGAACCGCCCGGCTCAGCAATATAGGTTACACCGCTTTTTGCAGCTCTTTCGATATTATCACCAAATGGGAAAAATGCATCGGAACCAAGTGCAACACCGCTGATAGTTGCAAGGTATGCTTTCTTTTCTTCTCTTGTAAGAGGCTCAGGCTTTACTGTAAAGAAGTTCTGCCATGTGCCTTCTGCAAGAACATCCTCATAGTCATCGGAAATGTAAACATCAATGCAATTGTCCCTGTCAGGGCGTTTAACATCCTCACGGAAAGGAAGGTTAAGCACCTTTTCGTGCTGACGAAGATGCCATATATCTGCTTTGTTACCGGCAAGGCGTGTGCAATGTATTCTTGATTGCTGACCCGCGCCAACACCTATAGCCTGTCCGTCTACGGCAAAGCAAACAGAGTTGGACTGGGTATATTTAAGAGTAATAAGAGCAATTATGAGGTCTCGTTTTGCGCTATCGGGTATATTTTTGTTTTCTGTAACAACTTCACTCAAAAGCTCTTCGTTAATTTTAAATTCGTTCCTTCCCTGTTCAAATGTGATTCCGTAAACCTGCTTGCATTCTGTAGGAGCAGGAACAAAATCAGGATTAATTTTAACAATGTTATAGTTACCGTTTCTTTTTGATTTAAGAATTTCCAGTGCTTCATCGGTATAACCGGGAGCAATAACACCATCGGAAACCTCTCTCTTTATAAGAAGAGCTGTGGTTTTATCGCAAACATCCGAAAGAGCAATCCAGTCACCGAAGGAGCTCATTCTGTCAGTACCTCTTGCTCTTGCATAAGCGGTGGCAAGGGGTGAATCATCAAGACCTTCAATATCATCAACAAAGCATGCTTTTTTAAGGGTTTCACTCATAGGAATACCGATAGCCGCAGATGTAGGGCTTACATGCTTAAAAGAGGTTGCAGCAGGAACACCCAGTGCTTCTTTAATTTCCTTTACAAGCTGCCAGCTGTTGAAAGCATCAAGAAAATTGATATAGCCGGGTTTGCCGCAGAGAATTTCAATAGGCAGCTCGCTTCCGTCATTCATAAAAATTCTTGAAGGCTTCTGGTTAGGGTTACATCCGTATTTAAGTTCAAATTCTTTCATTTTTATTCCTCCGTATCAGAAAACTTATTAATCATAACATTTTCAACTTCACCGGTTTCCAGGTCAACATAACGGACATTAAGTGAAATTTTATTGTTTTCATTAAGGCTGTTCCAGATAAGCTCTGCATATTCATCAATATCATCAAGAATATTAATTCTTTCAGGCTCTCCTGTGAATGTAGGAATGGGATTGCCATCATGATTATATGTGTGAAGAAAATGACCTACGCCTTTTGTAGGGACATAATTAAAGGTGAATCTGTTGCAGGCTGTACCTTCGCTGTCTGCACTTTTAAGAATGCTCATTTTGTAAGTGAAATCAGGGGAATCAAATGTAAGCATTGCACTGATTCTCGGAGTGAAATTGGGGCTGTCCGGTTCAAACTCACGGGTTTCAAGTGCCTCCTCGAAGGTTGCATCATCAGCTACAAAATCATAAATTGTATCGGTCTGGTCACCGTTTGTAACAATAAGCTTATTATCAAGCACACGGATAGGTGAATAGATAATAAGAGAAGGGTCTTCAACCTTACTTTCATCGAAGGGATAAATTGTTATATCCTCCCCTTCCTCGCGGAAAATTCTGTTACGGCTGTTTTCGCTTCTGCCCATAATAAAATATGCAGTTGCAGCTTTTTTGCCGTCCGGAGTTTTTCCTACAATGATGCCTCTTCCAGGATATGTATTATTTTCAAGAACTTCTTTTATGTTTTTGATATCGTATACACTCATTTTACATTCTCCTTTTGTTTCATAATATCAGCAGAAACCATTTCAACTGCCTGAGGAAGAATCTTCCATTCAGCAATTCTCATTACTCTCTGCTGAAGAGATTCAGCGGTATCACTCTTGCATATATTAACCGCCTTCTGAAGTATAATTTCTCCCCCATCGGGAATTTCATTTACAAAGTGTACCGTAGCACCGGTTACTTTTACACCGTAATCAAGTGCCGCCTGGTGTACCCTAAGACCATAAAAACCTTTTCCGCAGAAAGAAGGAATAAGCGAAGGATGAACATTAATTATTCTCTTAGGATAACGGGACGTGAAATTTTCACTTAAAATGCTCATGAAACCTGCAAGAACAATAAGCTCAATGTTGTATTCCTCAAGATATTTTATAATTTCCTCTTCGAATTTTTCCTGAGACCCGCAAACAGCCTTGGAAACAATTTCAAAAGGAATGTTATTGTTGTGCGCCCGGGTTATAGCGTAAGCATCGGCATTACTTGAAATTACAAGATTAATTTCTCCGCTTGTGAGCTTACCTGAATTCTGAGCATCAATAAGAGCCTGGAGGTTTGTCCCTCCACCTGAAACAAAAACGGCAATTTTTGTCTTTACCATAAAACTACTCCTTCATCGGATTTAATAACTTCACCGATAACATAAGCATCCTCACCGTTTGCTTTAAGAACTTCAAGAGCCTTATCGGCATCTTCTTTTGCTACTACAACGCTCATACCAACACCCATATTATATGTATTGAACATATCTCTTTCAGGCACATTGCCCTGTTTTGCAATAAGTTCAAAAATAGGAAGAATGCGGATAGCTGCCTTTTCAATTTTAGCAGAAAATCCTTTTGGAAGGCTACGCGGTATATTTTCATAAAAACCACCGCCGGTAATATGAGAAACAGCCTTAACCTTTACTTCTTCAAAAAGAGCCAGCATGGGCTTAACATAAATTTTTGTAGGAGTTAAAAGTGTTTCTCCCACTGATTTGCCGCCAAGACACTCAAGAGGAGTTTTAATGTCAGCATTTTCAACATCAAAAACTTTTCTTACAAGAGAAAAACCGTTTGAATGAACACCGCTTGAGGGAAGTGCAATTATAACATCCCCTTCGGTTACAGCTTTGTTATCAAGGATTTTTGCTTTGTCAACAACACCAACGCTGAAGCCTGCAAGGTCATATTCATCTTCAGGATAGAATCCGGGCATTTCGGCTGTTTCTCCACCGATAAGAGCCGCACCGGATTGTACACAGCCTTCAGCAACACCGGAAACAATGGAAGCAACTCTTTCAGGAACATTTTTACCTACTGCAACATAATCAAGAAAGAAAAGAGGTTTTGCACCACAACAGATAATATCATTTACGCACATAGCCACACAATCAATGCCAACCGTATCATGCTTGTCCATAAGAAACGCAAGTTTAAGCTTTGTACCCACACCATCTGTTCCCGAAACAAGAACAGGCTTTTCCATACCGGTAACATCAAGTTCAAAAAGACCACCGAAGCCTCCAATATCAGAAACAACTCCGCTTGTCATGGTTTTTGCAATATGCTGTTTCATCAGCTCAACCGCTCTGTAGCCGGCTGTAATATCTACACCGGCCGCCTTGTAACTTTCGCTGTAACTTTTCATAAATCAACTCTCCTTTATAGCTTTTTAACCCTTGCCGTTCCAGCAATAGGTACATAATTTACATGGTTCAATTCCAATTGATTTTATAATGCCCTCAAGAGACTGAAACTCAAGAGACGCAAAATTAAACTTTTCACATATTGTTTTGCGAAGCTTTTGTCCTCTTTCTGTTGAAGCATCACTATATTCATCAATGTGATTAACGCCCTCCGGACCTTCAAGTTCATCAATTACACGACGGGCAATCAAATCCATCTCATTGCTTGATGTTGTAAAATCAAGGTATTTGCATCTGTACATAATAGGCGGACAAGCTGAACGCATATGAACAGCCTTTGCACCGTTACTGTACAGAAACTCAACTGTTTCCTTGAGCTGAGTGCCACGCACAATTGAATCGTCAACAAAAAGAAGTGATTTTCCCTCTATCAGCTCGTGTACGGGAATCTGTTTCATTTTTGCAGTTTTAACACGCTCTGCCTGGCTGTTGGGAATAAAACTTCTCTGCCAGGTTGGTGAATACTTAATAAACGGTCTGGAAAAAGGAATTCCGCTTGCATTTGAATATCCTATGGCGTGAGGAGTACCGGAATCCGGTACACCGCTGACATAATCAATGTCGGATATATCGTTATGTTTTTTGTCATATTCAGCAAGAATTGCACCGTTACGGTAACGCATTGTTTCAACATTTACTCCCTCATAGTTTGAGTTGGGGAAACCGTAATAGCTCCAGAGGAATGAACATATTTTCATTTCCTCACGAGGTTTGGCAAGCTGTTTTACTCCATCAAGGGTAATTTCAACAATTTCACCAGGTCCCAGCGCTCTTTCATCCTCATAGCCAAGCTTTTTATAGGCAAAGGATTCAAATGAAACACAATAACCGTCATCGTTTTTACCAATAAGCACAGGAATTCTTCCAAGCTTGTCTCTTGCGGCAATAAGTGCTCCGCCATTTTTAAGAATGAGAATTGAAGCAGTGCCGTCAATAACCTCCTGCGCAAAAGCAATACCTTCGGCAAAGCTGTCCTTCTGGCTGATAAGCGCAGCAACAAGTTCAGCCGAATTTACTTTTCCTCCGGTCATAACAGTAAAATGTCCTCCATCAAAAGACAAATGCTCTTTTATAAGCTCCTGTGAATTATTAATTCTGCCGATTACACAAATTGCGTAAGTGCCCGTTTTTGAAGAAATAAGAAGAGGTTGAGGGTCAATATCACTGATAATACCTATTGCCGAGGTGCCTTTCATTTCATCAAAAACATCCGAAAACTTTGTACGGAAAGGAGAATTTTCAATGTTATGAATTTCTCTCTGTAACCCAATTTCCGGGTCGTATACCGCAATACCGCCACGACGCACACCAAGATGCGAATGATAGTCAGTTCCGAAAAAAACATCGGAAATTGCATCGTTTTTACTAATTGTACCAAAAAAACCGCCCATATGAATCCTCCAAAAATTATTTAAACATTGTATTTAGCCGCAATTGCTTTATCCTTTTCAAGCACCTTTTCCGAAGCTGACCTTCTTGCATTTTTAAGCTTTTCGGCAAGCTCCGGGTCGCTGACTGCGAGAATTTGTATAGATAAAAGCGCGGCATTAACAGCTCCGTCAATTGCAACTGTTGCTACAGGAATTCCCGCAGGCATCTGTACAGTTGAAAGCAGAGCATCAATGCCGTCAAGTGTTGATGATTTTATCGGTATACCAATTACAGGCAAAGTTGTATTGGCAGCTATAGCACCTGCAAGATGGGCTGCTTTACCTGCCGCAGCAATAATCGCACCGAAACCGTTATTGATTGCATTTTCGGAAAAAGCCTTTGCTTCAACCGGTGTTCTGTGTGCAGAATAAACATGCATTTCAAAAGGAACTCCATATTCCTTAAGAGTTTCAGCGGCTTTTTCAACAACAGGCAAATCGCTGTCACTACCCATAATAATTGCTACTTTTTTCATAATTTTACCTCCTGTGTTTTTCTGTCAAGCCCATATAATAAAAAAGCGCAGTCCTATCCTTCATAAAAAGAAAGTTAAGGCTGCCCAGACGGTCGGCTTGAAAATGCTTTCTGCTCCCCGTGGTTACCTCCACAAATCCGTCAGTTACAGAAAACTTTAATACTATATTAATATTATAAATCAAAGTAATAAAAAAGTCAATGCATATTTTAAATAAATTTATATATTAAAATAAAATTTCTGTGTGAAATTTGCACATTAATTCATAAATATTTTTGTGCAAAAAAACAAATACTAAATCCACCTCCTCAAAAACCCAAAAAACGAGGTGTTAAAATGAGCAAAAAAAACAAACGGTCAAAAAGGGATTATTACGGGCAGCAGGCTGATTTTACAGATTTTAAAGCAGTTTCAAATCAGGATTGCACCGGTCTTATTCCCGCAAACCCTCAATCTGACGCTGCTGTAGAATCTTACAAACAAACCTACGATTATGCCGCAGAAATAAAAGAAAACAAATAAAAAAAAGCGAAGTGTATAAAACTTATTATACACTTCGCTTTTTTGTTGAAAGCAAAGAAAGGACACAGAAATTTAAAAACATTTTCCATCCTTGCAGTCACTTGCAACACCGCGACGGAAGCATACCTCATTTGGGCATTGATTATTTTCAAAAAATCCGACAATGTTGTTAACGGTAGTTTCGGCAATATTCGAAAGTGCCTCTTCTGTGAGAAATGCCTGATGTGATGAAACTATTACATTTGGCATGGAAATAAGCCTTGCAAGAACATCATCATCCACAATGTGTCCCGAAAAATCTTCAAAAAACAGGTCTGATTCCTCTTCGTAAACATCCAGGCACGCTGCACCAACCTTACGTGCTTTTATTGCAGCAAGCAAAGCCTCTGCATCTACAAGAGCACCTCTTGAGGTATTTAAAATAACAACTCCCTTTTTACATTTTCCGAGAGAATTTTCATCAATGATATGATAAGTATCCTCAGTAAGAGGACAATGCAAAGAAATTATATCACATTTTTCAAAAATCTCATCAAGCTCTACATAGGTGAAATTTTCAGGATTTTCAACCGGAAATTTATCATACGCCAGCACATTCATGCCAAACCCACGACATATATCCATAAAAACTCTGCCAATACGACCTGTTCCAATAACACCAACGGTTTTGCCGTGCAAATCAAATCCCGTAAGACCGTTTAAGCTGAAATTAAAATCTCTTGTGCGGATATATGATTTATGAATGCGTCTTACTGAGGTCAAAAGAAGTGCCATTGTATGCTCCGCAACAGCATAAGGAGAATAAGCCGGAACTCTCATAACATGGACCTTGCCGAAAGCATATTTCATATCCACATTATTAAAGCCTGCACACCTGAGTGCAACAACCTTTATACCAAGCTCACAAAGACGGTCAATAACTCTGTCGTTAACTGTATCGTTTACAAAAACACAGACACCGTCATATCCTTTTGCAAGGCTCACAGTATCCTCATTAAGCTTTGTTTCAAAAAACTTGAATTTTATTCCATGTTCATTTCCGTATTTTTCAAATGCCGGTTTATCATAAGGCTTTGTATCAAAAAATGCAATTTTCATAAAAAATTCCTCCGATTGTTGATTTTATAATATATTATACACCAACAACCGGAGGATTTCAACATAATTTTAAATTTTTATCTGCAGTTGTAATAGAAAAGTATGCTATCTCCTTCTTCAACCACATATTGTGAACATCCCACATTCGGACTTTTTCCGTTTACTGTGTAAAGCCAGCCTGACATATCACCGCAATCAAACTCATAAATGTTGGCAATACCCTCAATATAAGCAGATTTATACATAGGGTTTACAGAAAATTCAAGGTGTATTTTATTGCCAATAAGTTCACGTTTCAACACATCAAAAACGGTTTCCCCCTCTTCAAATTTAATTTTTTTTGACGGAAAAATTATACCGTTTTCAGGAACAAATTGGAGTTTGCCTTCTTTAAGCTTTTCTGTATTTTGCAAAATACTGTCGCATTTAACCTCAAGAGTGCAAAATAATCCTTCTTCGTCAGTAACCTCTCCCGGAATTTCAGCAGGCGTTATTTCAACAATGTCTTCAGTTTCCGGAGTTTGGACAGTTTCCGCTAAGCTTTCAGGCTCTTCAACAGAAGCATTTTTTTCAGCAACATTTTGTTCTTTGATTTCTCCCGCATCAGCTTCTTCGTTGACACCTTGTGTTACAACCTCATCAGCTTCTTCATCGACTGTCTGAGTTATAATCTCAGCATATTCACTAGTTTTCACTTCTGCTTCTTTATGTGTACAACCGCACAATATCAGCAGAAAACACAGAATGGAAATTAATAAGCTTTTTTTCATTTCGCATCACTCATCAAATTCACAAATCTCATAAGAATTACAGAAACCTCTGCTCTCGTAGCTTTTCCGCCCGGATTAAGCTTTCCGGAATCGTCGCCCTTGACAAGACCCTTTCCAACTGCAAATTTCAGGGCTTCGACAGCATATTCCGAAACCAAATCCGCATCCTTAAAGTTCTGAATTGAGCCTTCGTTTGTTGTGTCAAAACCGTTTTTTGCGGCATATCGGTAAAGAATTACGGCAAGCTGTTCCCTTGTAATTTCACTGTCAGGGGCAAATTCGGTTTCACTGACACCGTTTACTATATCGTTTGACACAGCCCAGCCTACACTTTCAGCATACCAGGAATCTGAAGATATATCGGAGAATTCTGTGTCTGTTGTTACATTTTCCGGCTTTGCGTATCTGAAAAGAACCGTAACAAGCATGGCTCTGGTCATTGACGAGTGAGGTTCAAACCCTTCTCCGGTACCTTTAAGCAAATTATTATCGCAGGCAAACTGCACCGCATCGGTGTACCAGCTGTCTTTTTCAACATCGGAGAAAAGGTCATAAACCGCTGCTTTGGGATTTTCCTCAGGTTCTTTTTCTGTTCCGGGTTTTGTATCGGTTTCTGTTTCTGTAACAGCTTCTTCTTTCTCGTTTTCTGTTGTTTCTTCAGGTTCTTTTTCGGAGTTATCTATAACCGGGCTGTATCCTCCGCCACCGCCACCGCCTGATTTTTTCTTTTCAAGCTCAACTGAAATTCTTATTGCTTCTTTGTTTACAACAGCATCTGCTGTCACCTCAAATTCACCTGTTTGTTTTTTGTATTTATTTGCTGTAATCTCGTAGGAATATGTGCCTTCAGGAAGGTCATAAACGTTATCCGAAATTTGTTCAAAGCCTTCAATTTCCACTTCTGCGGTTGTGGGCTCAACTGTAAACACCACAGGACAATTTTCTATGCCGGATAAATTCACAGAAGCTTTTTCATAATCACCAAAGCTATAAACAGTTTTTCCGTTACCGCCAAGACACCAGGAAAGGAGTCCGCGGAAACCCTGTTCGGTTGCGAAAGCATTGGGCAAACCGTTCAAATCGCTATTGGCTGTTGAAAGAAGACCCTTAATTATGTTTTCTCCGCCTGCTGTAACTTCTTCACAGTTCATTTCCATTGCAGACAAAGCACAAATTGCAAGACCCGTAGAAGCCGCCTCATATCCCTCAAAACCATCTATCAGACCGTCTTCTCTCAGCTCACCGCAAAGAACCTCAACGCCTTCCGCAAGAAGTTCCTCTAACCCCTCAACATCATTTTTAAAGGGTGCAAGTGCTGTAATCATAGGAGTAAGTGCATCGGTACCAAACTGTGTACTGAACCAGGATTCATTATTTGTCATCGCAGAATTAATAAGATAGGAAATCTGTTCCTCTGTTGCGTAATTTTCTCCTTGTGAAAGAGCAATAATTACATAAGGTAAAGTATAAGTATTCACTACTGAATTTTCTTCATTATCAATCATCCCTGTAAGCTTTCCGGGAAGATTAATTTTTTCAAACTCTTCGGTATAAATATCAGAAGAATCATAACCAAGTGCGGATAAAGCAATTATAAGCTTTGCTATATCTCCTGGTGTTTGCGCAACTTTTGCATAATCTATAAGAAGTTCAAAAGCATCAGCCTTGCGCTCTTCGGACAATATAAAATCACTTTCAGGGAAAATCTCAGCATACATCTGCATATCTGCTATTACCCAGGGTAAATTTCCACCAAGTTCCTCAAAATCAGCAATCATATAAGCCTCGGCTATGTTATGAATTAATGTGTAAACGGGGTTTTCCTTCACCTCTACAACACACACCGGAGCAATTATTCCCGGAACAGTTGCATCGTTTACTGTTTCGTTCTTAAAAGCAGAAATTACATATTCCCCGGTCTCTTCAAAAACCATTTCAAAATTACCGTTTTCATCGGTTAAAACGCCTGTCTCTTCATCGTTTACTATAATTGATGCACCTTCAAGAGGATTAAATATCTGAGCATACGGAGGTGCTTCCTCATAACCTGACACATAGCAGAGATTAAATGAAACCGCATCTCCTTTATATGCTTCCTTCTTATGAGAATCAAAGCTTGAGTACGGCTCGTAATTAGGGTTTCCGTAAATGTAGGCATCAACAAAATCTCCATCATTTACAATAAAGTCAACCCCAAGAACACTTTCTGTGCCGCCGTTTACCTGATACCCGAAATTATAAGAAGTATCTCCCCACAACACATCTATACCGTAGCCATATTGCCCCATACTCGAAGCATAGCCGTTTTCATCGGGATAATAAAGCTCATGAGCCTTAACAAATACATCATCAAGGTTGTATTCCTCCTGTCCTTCAAGAACAACCGGAACGCATGCCATGACGGTTTCATTGTTGCCTGATACTATCTGACCTTGTTTGCTTACTGTCAAATACACCGTAATTCCCTCTGTTTCTGTTGCCGTAACGCTTATAACACCAAGAAGCATCATAATTGCAAGCAGCATTGACACAATTTTTCTTTTCATTTTCTTTTTTCCACCTTTTTTAAAATTTTATATATATAAAAAGCTGCGGTAATTTCCTTTTCAAGAAACTACCGCAGCTGACTTTTCCTGCGATACACATACACAAATGAGCCCACATCAAAAAAATGTGTGCAAGAGTCCTCTCCCATACGAAGAAGCACCAGAGCAGGTCTTCCGACTTGCATAATATATAAACCCAAAGGTTTAAACGCTTTTATGACCTGCCTTCTCAGTTTCCCAATGACCGGCTTTCACCGACGGACACAAAAGCTTCTATGCATACAGCGACAGTTATCGTCACGGATTCTCACCGTGTTCCCTTTTCACCGACGAAACCCAAGCAGTATCGCCGACACTCTGTGTGTATTATTCAATTTTTAAGAATTATAAACCATTAAATAAAAAATGTCAATACCTTTTTTAATTTTTATGAAAAACTTTTAAAGTTATCTCATATGCTCCTTCAGGCCGCATTTCAAAAATAACCGGCGCTTTGTTTATTTTGCACTTTTCCCAGTTTTTAAAAAAGGACGCAAAAGAAATAAGATTACCGTAAACCGAGGTTATGGGCATATGATTGCAGAACCTGCCCTCTGACTGTGTTACCTGATGAAGGTGATATCCAACAATATATTTACCAACCATTGACATCCAGGTGCCAATCTGATATTTTTGGCTGAAGGGTGCATTATTTCTTGCGTGACCGATATCGAAATTAATTCCTGTTTTGTGTTTGCAATACGCCGACATTAATTTCATAAAAGAAATACACTCCTCAGGGGTGTAACCGAACCTTCTGTGTTCATCCGGTTTTTCGACCGGTGTCATATGCATATTTTCTATACCTACAACAATGTTATGTTCAATCACATTGAGCTTTGCGGCAGTTAATTTACAGATTTCCTCAAGCACCGGTTTTTTTGCAACACCTACAGAAATATCCGGAACATGAAGTGTAACACGGTCTGCCTTTAGCAGTTTCACAACACTTACAGCTTCGTCAAATCCATTACTGAAGACAACCTTTCCGTCAGAAAAACCAACATCAGGTAAATGTATCGAAAGGTTTTCACCACAGATTTTCCGCCATATATCAATTGCATTTGACAATTCATCAAAAGATATATTTACACAATCAGGTCTGAGCTCAAGAAACTTCAGCTTGTTATCGGCCGCAAACCTTATCTGCTTAAGAGAGTTATAACAAGAAATTCCGAAATAATCAGGTAAATCCGCAGGGAGTTCTGAAGGATAACAGGATTTTTCAATCTCTTTTGTTTCTGTTTCATAATAAATCATACAGGGACTTTCACCAATTGACTTATCAGGGTCAAGAGCAGGCAGGCTCACAAAATTGTCATAAGCTTCAAACCGGTGAAGATGTCCATAGAAAAAAACAAGACCACGCTTTGAGATTGCCGCCTGTGATAAGCAATTTTCCGGAGGGTGATGCATAAAAACAATACTGTTTTCTTCAGCCAGTGCAATTTTTTCACATACCTCGGAATCTATTATTTTATTGCTGTCATTTACGGCATAAACAGTTATTCCTTTAATAACATTTTTAAATTCAGAGGAATAACTCTGAAGCCTCTGTTTGCTATTAACATCACGCAGGTCCGAATTCCCCGGAATAAACAAAAACGGTATTCCGGTTTTTTTCATATAAGCCACAAAATATTCATAAACCTCTTCATTGCCGTCGCAGGTTACATCTCCCGCAAAAGCAATACAATCCGGTTTCTTGCATAATATATCTTCCACAGCCCATTTCAAAACATCATATTGCATTGCGTTTTTGTCAAATGGTAAATGCAAATCACACATGAAGCATATTTTCATATAAATCACCCTCTTTATAAAAATTATAACCCTATTTTCAAAAAAAAGCAACCCTGTAAAAACAGGGCTGCAAAAAAAATTATTCAACTGTTACGGATTTTGCAAGATTTCGGGGTTTATCCACATCACAGCCTTTGTTAACCGCCATATAATAAGAAAACAACTGCAACGGTACAACTGTAAGCGAAGCTGTAAGAACATCTGCGGTTTTAGGAATGTAAAAAACAAAATCCGCCTCTTTTTCAAGCCCCGAATTTTCTTCTGTAGTTATGGCAAAAACTTTTGCCCCTCTTGCTTTTACTTCCTTTACATTACTGAGTATCTTCTCATACAAAGCAGATTGTGTAGCAATAGCAATTACAAGAGAGCCGTCCTCAATAAGAGAAATAGGACCGTGTTTAAGTTCACCTGATGCATAGGCTTCTGAGTGAATGTAAGATATTTCCTTAAGCTTAAGAGAGCCTTCAAGTGCTACCGCATAGTCTATACCTCTGCCCAGGAAGAAAATATCCTTTGAACCGTATTTTTTTGAAGCATAGTTCTGAAGAGGTGCAACATTATCAAGAATTTTCGAGAGCTTTGACGGAAGAGTCTGAATTTCGGCAACTATCTCGTTTTTAAGTTTTTCAGAAAGCGTTTCTTTATTAATACCCAGATGCAAAGCAATGAGATAAATTGCCTGAAGCTGTGTACTGTAAGCTTTTGTTGTTGCAACCGATATTTCAGGTCCTGCCCAGGTGTAAAGAACATCGTCAGATTCCCTTGCAATAGAGCTTCCGACAACATTGACAACCGAAAGGATTCTCGCACCTTTTTTCTTTGCTTCACGCATGGCAGCAAGAGTATCTGCCGTTTCTCCCGACTGACTTATAACAATAACCATATCGTCTTTATCAATAATTGGGTCACGATATCGGAATTCTGAAGCAAGGTCAATTTCAACCGGAATTCTGGCGAGCTTTTCAATAACATACTTACCAACAACGCCTACATGATAGGCACTTCCGCATCCAATAATATATATTTTTTTAAGATTGTTTATCTGTTCTTTTGTAATTTTAATATCATCAAGTACAATTTTTCCATCGGAAATACGGGGACAAACAGTATCTTCAAGGGCTTTGGGCTGTTCCATAATTTCTTTTATCATGAAATGCTCATAACCTCCCTTTTCGGCAGCAGAAACATCCCAGTCAACATGGAAAACCTTTTTCTCAATTTCGTTTTTATCAGTATCAAATATGGTGATTTTTTCATTCCGGAACCATACAATTTCATTATCATCAAGGAAATACACATCTCTTGTGCTGGAAAGAATTGCAGGAACATCCGAAGCAATAAAGTTTTCTCCATTACCAAGTCCTACAATAAGGGGACTGGCTTTTCTCACAGCAAAAAGCTCTCCGGGATGGTCAACAGAAATAATGCCAAGTGCGTATGAACCCTCAAGACGCTGAACTGTTTTTACAATTGCATCAATCATATTACCGTTGTAATAATAATCAATAAGATGCGAAATAACCTCCGTATCGGTATCCGAAAGAAACTTATAACCTTTTTTTTCAAGCTTCTCTTTAAGTTGAAGATAGTTTTCAATAATACCGTTATGAACAACTGCAATTTTACCGTCTCCGGAAAGATGCGGATGTGAATTAACATCCGAAGGAGCACCGTGGGTAGCCCACCTTGTGTGACCGATTCCGATAGTTCCTGGCACATTCTTTCCGCCATTTATTTTTTCATCCAGAACAGCAAGCCTGCCTTTTGTTTTTACCATTGATATTTTACCGTCATCAAGAATAGCAACACCTGCAGAATCGTAACCGCGGTATTCAAGCTTTTCAAGACCTCCAAGCAGAATCGGAGCTGCCTGTTTTTTTCCTATGTATCCAACTATTCCGCACATAAAAGGTTCTCCTTTCTACATATTAAACACAGCAGTCTCAACAACAGCTGCAAGTTCTTTTGCATCTTTTTCAATCTCTTTAAAATCCTGACCTTCAATCATAATGCGAACAAGGGGTTCAGTTCCGGAGGGTCTTAAAAGAAGTCTGCCGGTTCCGGCATATTTTTTTTCAATTTCAAGAGCTTTTTCAGCAACCTCTTTTATATCAAGAAGCTTTTCCTTGTAGTTGTTATTAACCTTAACATTAACAAGAACCTGAGGAAGAATTTCAATTTCTTTCGCAAGTTCCGAAAGCTTTTTGCCGCTAAGAACAAGAACTGATAAAAAAGCAATACTGGAAACAAGACCGTCACCCGTAGTATTATGATTAAAGAGAAGTCGGAGGCCAAGCGGTCTTA